>NZ_LZKF01000191.1:0-90195 GCF_001672665.1 Mycobacterium sp. E2238
GCATCACGTCAGAACCTCCGCCTTGCGCTTCCGCGCAAATCCGGTCAATTGCCTCGCGGAGCGCTGGAACGCCGGCGGAGTGGCCGTCGGTGGCCCTGATGGCAATGCCGTCGAGCAGGAGATCTACGGGCCGAGCGGGCTCCGGCCGCGGCGGCGCCGCGCGAGCCACCGCCGCCGTCATCCCAATGCCGCCGTGCGGGCACAGCCGTCCGCCGAACATCGCCGCCCCCACGGCTTCCAAGTACGTTTCGCGCGCCTGCGCGTCATCGAGCGCCTCCAGCCTCTTCGCGGCATCCAGAAGCCCGACGGCAGAGTCGGATACGGTCGGCGCGCCGGCGTTCCAGCGCTCCGCGAGGCAATTGACCGGATTTGCGCGGAAGCGCAAGGCGGAGGTTCTGACGTGATGCGGTGGTTCTGGCAGGCCTTTCCCATCGTCCAGGAATCCGCGGCCCACGAGCTTTGGGACGACGACGCGTGGCACCAGCTGGCGACCCAGGCTGTCCGACTGGCCCGGGACGCGGGTGCGCTGGCCGTGCTGCCGCTTGCCCTGGCCTACCGCGCCGGCGTACACGTGCAGGCGGGTGAGTTCACTACGGCCGCAGCGCTTATCGAAGAGGCCGAAGGTATTGCCACGGCAACAGGCTATGCCCCAATGAAGTATCACTCCCTGACATTGCCGGCCTGGCGTGGTGCCGAGGCCGACGCGTTGAAGCTCATGGAGGCTGCGCTTGCAGACGGGACGACCCGGGGCGAGGGGCGGTTGATCGGGTTGACCGGATATGCGACGGCTGTGCTGTACAACGGCCTCGGTCGCTACGGGGACGCATTTACGGCCGTGCGCCAGGCGTGCGAGCACGAGGATCTGGGCCTATTCGGCTGGTGCCTGGTCGAACTGATCGAGGCGGGCGTTCGCTGCGGTGAGCGCAACGCGGCGCAAGACGCCCTGCGAGAGCTCCACGACCGCACGCACAGCAGCGAAAGTGATTGGGCGGCAGGGATGTTGGCTCGGTCGCGAGCATTGCTGGACGATGACCGGGCGTCCGAAGCGGACTACCGCGAGGCGATCGAGAGGCTTGAGCGCACCAGGATTACCGTGCATCTCGCCCGAGCTCGCTTGGTCTACGGGGAGTGGCTGCGCCGTTGCAATCGTCGTGTCGACGCGCGCGCCGAGTTGCACGCCGCACACGAGATGTTCGCACGAATGGGAGCCGACGGGTTCGCCGAGCGCGCCCGCCGGGAGCTTATGGCGACGGGCGAGAAGGTGAGCAAACGGTCGGCCGCATCAGGAGGCGAGTTGACGGCTCAGGAAGCGCAGATCGCCCGGCTGGCCGGCGAGGGCATGACAAATCCCGAGATCGCCGCCCAACTCTTCATCAGCACTCACACCGTTGAGTGGCACCTGCGGAAGGTGTTCGCCAAGCTCGGAATCAGCTCGCGTCGGCAGCTCCGGGGAGCGACCACGCACTGACTACGGACTTCCAAGGGTTCGAGTGGCCCGCGTCGACGCAATGCTGAATTCGTCAGTTCATCGCACAAATCGGGAGGGCGCGGATTATGAAGGTCTTGGTTATCGGCGGCAGCGGGCTCATCGGTTCGCAGGTCGTCGCCAATCTGACGGAGCTCGGACATGAGGCGGTCTCGGCCTCGCCGCGCTCGGGTGTCGACAGTGTGACCGGCGAAGGCCTCGCCGAGGCAGTCGCGGGTGTTGACGCGGTAGTCGACGTGTCCAACTCGCCCTCCTTCGACGACGACCCCGTGATGCGCTTCTTCACCACATCGACGAAAAACCTTCTTGCCGCGGAGCGCGAGGCCGGCGTGCAGCACCACGTCGCGCTCTCGATCGTGGGCGCCGACCGCGCGCCGGACAGTGGCTACATGCGAGCCAAGGTCGCGCAGGAGAAGTTGATCGAGGAATCGGGACAGCCGTATTCGATTGTGCGGGCGACTCAGTTCTTCGAATTTGTCGAGGCCATCGCCGATTCGGCAACCGAAGGTGACACGGTCCGCCTGCCGGTCGCAGCGTTCCAGCCCATTGCCGCCAAGGACGTCGCCGCGGCCGTTACCCGGGCGACACTCGGCGATCCGACCAACGGCATCACCAATATCGCCGGCCCCGAGAAGCGCGGCATGGACGAATTCGTCAGGGCCGCCCTGGCCGCATCCAACGACCAGCGTCAGGTCGTGGGAGACCCCACGGCCAGCTACTTCGGCACCGGGCTCGACGAACACACCATCGTTCCGCTCGACAGCGAGGATCCGACGATCTACCCGACCCGTTTCAGCGACTGGATGGCCGCTCGGGCGCCCAGCGGTGCGCATTAGCCCACCGCGTGTTGGCCGACCGGGGCATCGGCGCGACGACGGCGATACATGCCGCGGGCACCCGGTTGCTTCGCGCGAATGGTGCTGCGCCCGTGCGGCGCCGACCCCGATCGGGACCAAGCAGGTTGATCTATCACCCAGATCGGTGCACGGCTCATCCCCAATCCGCAGGCCGACTGTCCCAACGGTTGTAGGAGATCTCAATGATGGAACTGTTGGACCACAGCGCCGTGATCACCGGGGGCACATCCGGCATCGGCTTTGAAGCCGCAAGGTTGCTTGCCAGTGAGGGCGCGAGGGTCATCATCTCCGGCCGAAACGACGCCAGGGGTGTGCAAGCGGTCGCAACGATTGGTGAGAATGCACGCTTTGTCCAGGCCGACATGGCCGATGCCGAGTCCGTAGATTCGCTTGTGCAGCAGTGCGGTGAGGTCGACATCATCGTCAACAACGCCGGCAGCTTCCCGTCGGCCTTGACCGTCGAGCAGGGCATGACGTCCTTCGAGACGATGTTCGACACCAACGTTCGCGGCGCTTACTTCCTGGTCGCTGGCCTGGTTCCGGGGATGTTGCAGCGCGGGCGCGGCAGCATCGTCAATGTCACCACCATGGCGGCGTTCAAGGGGATCCCTGGAGCCTCGGGTTACAGCGCCTCGAAGGCCGCGTTGGAATCACTCACCCGCACCTGGGCCGCTGAGTTCGGGGGGTCCGGCGTGCGGGTCAACAGCGTGGCGCCCGGCCCCACCCGCACGCCCGGCGTCGCTGCGGAATGGGGCGACCTCAATGAACAGCTGGGGCGAGCGTTGCCGCTCGGACGCACCGCGTTCGCCTCCGAGATCGCCGAGGCGGTGCTTTTTTTGAGCTCTCCGCGGTCGAGCTTTGTCACCGGTTCCACGTTGCACGTCGACGGCGGTGGTGCCGCCGTCTGAGCGGGGGCGCCATTCCTACACGGGTTCGGGGTTGGCGATTGCGCTCCGCCAACACCGCGGCACGGTATAAGACAATGGGGTGAGTCGAGGACAAAACGAGGAGCGATCAATGCCCGCGTTACCCACGCCCGGCGCCCCCGTCGACAAATCGCGCCTCACCAGACGCGGATTCATGGCCGCCGGCATCGCGGGCGGATTCGCGTTGGCGGCGTGCAGTCAGTCCAAGCCCGCGCTATCGGGCAACGCCCAGATGTCGGCTGCCATCGCCGCGGCCGAGGCAGCCCGCCCGCATAGTGGCCGCACCGTCACCGCCACCCTGACCGCCCAGCAGGTCCAGGTCGACCTGGGTGGACCGGTCGTGCGTACCCTGGCCTACGGCAACACCATCCCGGGCTCACCGATCCGCGCCAGGATCGGCGACGAGCTAGTGGTGACTGTGAGTAACCGGCTCGACCGTCCGACGTCGGTGCACTGGCACGGCATCGCGCTGCGCAACGACATGGACGGCGCCGCCCCCGCCACCCCGAACATCCCTGCCGGCCAAGACTTCACCTACCGGTTCTCGGTCCCGAATTCGGGCACCTACTGGGCCCATCCGCACACCGGCCTGGACGCCGACATGGGCCTATACCTGCCGGTCATCGTCGATGATCCAACCGAGGGCAACTATGACGCGGAATGGATTGTGGTGCTTGATGATTGGACCGATGGCGTCGGAAAGTCGCCGCAGCAGCTCTACACCGAGCTGACCAGCCCGAACAAGCCCGCCCCGTCAAGCGCCCCCGAGACCACAACAACCCCGCCGACAACCACGACAACCACGACAACCAGTGAAACCTCGACGACCTCGTCGACCAGTGAAACGTCGACGACGTCGACCAGCCCCAGCACGTCGAGCAGTCCGCCCGCCCCGACACCCGGGAGCGTTGGCAAAAGTGATCTGCTCGGCGGAGACGCCGGGGACATCGCTTACCCCTACTATCTGGTCAACGGCCGAATTCCCGCCGCTCCCATGACCTTCAGCGCGAAGCCCGGGCAGCGTATCCGGATCCGTTTCATCAATACCGGTTCCGACACCACGTTCCGGGTGGCGCTGGGCGGCCATTCGATGACGGTCACCCATACGGACGGCTACCCGGTGGTACCGGCCCAGGTCGACGCCCTGCTCATCGGCATGGCGGAGCGCTACGACGTCATCGTGACGGCGGCCGACGGCGTTTTCCCGCTGGTCGCGCTCGCGGAAGGAAAGAATGCCGTGGCGCGGGCGCTGTTGTCGACCGGGGCGGGCAGCGCGCCCGATCCGGGGTTTCAGCCGCCCGAACTCAACCGACGGGTGGGCACGGTGGAAATGTTCACGGCGACAACGCCCGTCAACCTGGGCCGGCCCCAGTCCGGCCTCAACCTACCGGTCGTATTGGGCGGCAACATGACCCAATACAGCTGGACGATCAATGGAAAGCCCTACAGCGCGACGGAGCCGTTGCACATCCGGGAGGGGGAACGGCCCACCATCACGTTCGACAACGCCACGATGATGTATCACCCGATGCACCTGCACGGCCACACCTTCCAACTGATCAAGCCCGACGGCAGCCCCGGCGCGCGCAAGGACACCCTGATGGTGCTGCCCAAGCAGAAGTTGCTCGCCGTGCTGGTGGCCGACAATCCCGGTGTGTGGCAGTTGCACTGCCACAACACCTATCACCAGGAGGCCGGCATGGAGACTCGCCTCGAATACGTCTTCTAACCTCAGGCGGCGAGGAAGTCGAGCAGCAGCCGGTTCACCGCGGTCGACTGCTCGATCTGCGGGCAGTGGCCGGCCTTGTCGACCACGACCGAACGGGCGCCGTCGATCTCCTTGGCGATCTGCGCGGCCCAGCCGGCCGGAAGGAGCTTGTCGTCCCCGCCCTCGACGATCAGCGTCGGCGCGGTGATGCGCTCGTAGGGCCGGGCGTTCGAGGGCGTGGCGGACGGCGCTGCCCCCGGGCGACGGAACCGGGCCGCGGCGACGGCCTCCCACGCTCCGGGCGCGGTGCTGGACTCATAGCGGCGCCGCACGTAGTCGTCGTCGGCGGGATAACTCGGGTCGTGGAACAGAGCCTCGACGATCCGCCGCATGGCCGGCAACGTTGCGTCGTATTGCTGTAGCGCCTCGAAGTGCTGATTCTGTTGAATTTCGCCGCCCCCGCAGATGATCGTCAGGGTGCGGACGGGCAGCAGCGGTGTGTCCGAGGTTGCGTCGGTCAGCAGGTTGATGGCGCCCATCGAGTTGCCCACGAAGTGCGCCGAGTCGATGCCGAGCAGCTCGCAGAACCGCGCCACGTGCCGGATCCGCATCCCGCGTCCGTCAACGAAGTCAATGACCTTCGCCGACTGTCCGAAGCCCAGCTGGTCCGGCGCCAGTACTCGGTATCGCGCGGCGAGTGCGGCGATGTTGCGTTCCCAGCTGAGTTCGGCGCTGGCACCGAACTCACCGCCGTGCAGCAACACCACCGGTTCGCCCTCGCCCGCCTCCAGATAGCTGGTGACCAGCCCGTCGACCGTCGTGGTCCTGCGCTGGATCCGCATCATTTGATCGCTATTGGATTCAGTGGCGAACCCACGGCCCCAACGAATCTCAGGGGCGGTGCGACGAGCTGGAATTCGTACACCCCGTCCTCGGCGCAGTCGGCAGCCAGCGCGCCAAGGTCCCAGTACTCGCCGAGCATCATTCCCATGTCGCGCAGAGTCAGCAGGTGGAAGGGCAGAAACACTCCGTCGACACCGGACACCGGGTCTTCGACCTGCAGGTTGTCGGAGGCCACGGCCGCGACCTCGTGATCGTGCAGCCACGAGGCGCACCGCCAGTCCAATCCCGAGTACGGCTCGGTCTTGTTGCCGGTCATGAGAAACCTTGTCCACCAACCGGTTCGGATGAGCACAATGTCGCCGCGTTCGATCGTTACGCGTTGCGCGCGCACGACGTCGTCCAATTCCTCGGGGCTGATCGGGTTTCCGTGTTCCAGGAATACCTCGGCGCCCCGGTGGCGGACCAGGTCCAGCAGCACGCCGCGCGAGGTGATGCCTTTGCCGTCGACCTTCTCGATTCCCAGATGAAAGGCCCCCAGGCTGGTGACCGAGCTCGCCGAGAAACCGTTGTAGAGCTTGTCCTCGTAGTACACGTGCGACAGCGCGTCCCACTGGGTGGCGGCCTGTAACGGCATGATGATCATGTCGTCGTTGAAGCGGAACAGGTTGTCAACGAAGTACGGACCCATCTGCGCCGCCGTCGGATTGCGTCCCCAGCCCGGTCCGTACTGCGGGAGCGAGTTGGCGTCCCCGCCGTCCACCGTCATCACGTGTATCGGATTGTGCCGGAACCCGAAGGCGCCCTGCGGGCCTGAGGAGCCGAAATCCACTCCCAGCGGAAACACCTTGCCGCGTCGGACCAGGCCGGCGGCCTGGGCAACCTTTTCCGCGGTGATGAAGTTCAACGTACCCAGCTCGTCGTCAGCGCCCCACCGCCCCCAGTTGGAGACTTCGCGGGCGGCGCGGCGGAAGTCGGTCACGCTGGCCACGGCGCTCCCTCCTCGAGTTCCCGGGCGATGGCGGCGCCGACGTTCCCGCCGTCAACCCACAACACCTGGCCCGAAATATAGCTGGCGGCATTGCTATTCAGGAAGACCAGGGCCGAGGCTTGCTCGGCGGGGCCGGACACCCGCCCCAGGGGTTTGGGTATGTCGTCGAGGAAGGCCTGCCCGTACGCGGTCCGAAGCTGGTCGAGGATCGGGGTTTCGGTGACCCCGGGACCGGTGCAGTTGATCCGGATTCCCCGTCCGCCAAGGGCGGTGGCGCTCCGCATCGTGTAAAGGATGATCGCTTCCTTGGACAGCTGATATCCACCGCCCGCGAGCGCGTCGGGGTGGGCGTGGCACCAGTCGATACCTTCCCGCATGGTCGCGGTGTTCAGTAGCGGCGCCACCGACCGGAGATGGTCGCGGTATGCCGCCGCGGCGAGTGAAGAGACGCTCACGATGGACGACCCCGCCGGCATCTTCGGAATCAGCGCCTCGGTGATGTGCCGCAGCCCAAGGAAATTGATGGTGACGACCAGTGGCGGGTTGCCGATACCCGACGAGACACCGGCGACGTTGAAGAGCGCATCGACGTGCCCGTCGACGGCGGCGACCGCAGCGTCGATGGATCCTTGATGGGCGAGGTCGACCTGGTGGAAGTCGTTGATTCCGAACGCGGGCGGACGTTTGTCCAGCCCGACGACTTCGGCCCCCAACTCCGTGAGCTGGCGCACCACGTGTTCGCCGATGCCCGAGGCGCAGCCGGTCACCACCGCCCTACGGCCGTCATAACGCCACAGCTCGTCGATTCGTCCCAAGACTCAACCGGCTTTCGGTGTCACTTGCCTTGCTGTTCTTTCAACCGCTGGGCCGCCTGGACGCGGCCCTCGTTGATCTCCGCCATGGCTTCGGGGATCTCGCTGGCGGTGAACTTACCGCCCCGACCGGTCGGCAGGCCACCAAACGAATAGTGCTCGTCGAATTGCGGTGCGGTCGATGCCGGCCGCCGCGCCTCCACCTTCTCGATGACGGGCTCCAACCGCTTGGCCTTTTCGGCCACCGCTTTAGCGTCGCGCTCGATGAACTCGGGCAGCACTTCGGAGCCCATCAGCTCGATGGATTCCATGGTGCCCTCGTGGCTGCGCGGGTTGAGCAGCAGAATGATCTCGTCCACGCCGCTTTCTTCGTAACCGCGCAGGAACTCCCGCACCGTGGCCGGTGAACCGATCGCGCCCCGCCCGGGCCCGTACGCCAGCGTCGGGTCCTTCTCGACTTCCTCGAGGTACCGCTGCCAGACCCCGGTCCGGCCGGGGGTGTGCACCCCCGTCATATAGTAGTGCATGATCCCGAACGAGAAGAAGCCACCGCCCTGCCCCAGCCGTTGCAGCGCCTGCTCGTCGGACTTGGCGACCATCATCGACAGGTCGCCGCCGATGGCCAGGATGTTCGGATTGATCCGCGGGGTAACGGGCACACCGTTCTCTTCGAACTCCTTGTAGTACCCGTTCACCCGCTCGGTCAGCGGTCCGGGTCCGGTGTAGGCGAAACTCAGTGCGCCAATGGCTTTTTGGGCGGCCATCTGCACGCTCGCCGGTCGCGTGCAGGCGACCCATACCGGTGGATGCGGCTTTTGGAGCGGCTTGGGGACGACGTTGCGTGCCGGCATCTGGACGTGCTCGCCGTTGAAGCCGGCGAACGGCTCCTCGATCATGCAGCGGATCGAGACCTCGAGGGCCTCCTCCCACTGGGCTCGTTTGTCAGCCGGATCGATGTTGAATCCGCCGAGTTCACCGACGGAGGACGACTCCCCGGTGCCGAACTCCACCCGGCCGTTGGAGAGCAGGTCGAGCGTGGCGATGCGTTCGGCGACCCGGGCGGGGTGATTGACCACGGGTGGCAGGTGCATGATGCCAAAGCCGAGCCGGATGTTCTTGGTGCGCTGACTGGCCGCGGCAAGGAAGATTTCCGGTGCCGTCGAGTGGCAGTACTCCTCGAGGAAGTGGTGCTCGGTCAGCCACACGGTGGAGAAGCCCGCCTTGTCGGCGGCCTCGACCTCGTCGAGGCACTCTTGCATCATGACGTGCTCGTCGTCGGGCGCCCACGGCCGCGGTAGGGCGAACTCGTAGAACAGCGATATCTTCATTGCTACCTCCTATGAGAATTAAGGGTTCGGTTGGCGGCCTGTGCGGCAAGGTGATTCGCCGCGACGAAGCCGAAGGTCATCGCGGGGCCGATCGTCGCCCCAGCACCGGCATAGCTGCGTCCCATCACCGGTGCGGACGTATTGCCCACCGCATACAGCCCCGGGACCACGGTGTCGTCGTCCCGCAGCACCCGGGCGAATTCGTCGGTACGCAGGCCGCCGGACGTCCCGAGGTCGCCCAGGACGATCCGGAACGCGTAGTACGGTGGATCGCCCAGCGGGTACAGGTTCGGGTTGGGCAGTGTCGGATCGCCGTAGTAGTTGTCGTAGACGCTGTCGCCGCGGTTGAAATCGTCGTCGTGGCCCTTGCGGGCGAGTTCGTTGAAACGCCGTGCGGTTTCGGACAAGTTGTGCGCCGGCACGCCGATCCTGCCCGCCATCTCCTCCCACGTCATCGCCGCCTTGACCACTCCCGATTCCAGCCACGCCGAGGGGACCTTGCGGCCGGTGGGCACCGGCGCTCCGGGGATCTTGGGTATCGGCAGATGGCCGCCGATGACATAGCGGTTCCACGACCTGTGGTCGGTGAGCAGCCAACAGGGGATGTGCGTGACTCCGGATTTGTGGCCGTCGATCATGGCGTGACCGAAGTCCATGTAGGGCGCCGCCTCGTTGATGAAGCGCTTGCCGTTGCCGTTGACGATGAACTGTGCGGGCATCATGCGTTCGTTCAGCATGAATTGCATGCGGCCGTCCGGCCATTGGATGGCGGGGAACCACCACGCCTCGTCGAGCAACTCGGTTGCCGCACCGACCTTCTGCGCTGCCCTGATGCCGTCGCCCATGGCGGCGGGGTTGCCGAAACTCCAGTCCTGGTCTACCACGGGCAGCAGTTCCTTGCGCCAGGCCAGGTCATGGTCGAAGCCGCCGGACGCCAGGATGACCCCGAGACGTGCCCCGATCCGTTGCGTTTCACCACCCCGTTCCAAAGACACGCCGGTCACCGTTCCGTCGGCGTCGGTGAGCAACTCGGTCATCGGCGAGTCCAGCCACAGCGGGATGCCGCGTTCCCGCATGGCCAGCCGCAGGCGCGCGGCCAGCGACTGCCCGATCGCAGCCATCCGTTCGCCGAACACCCGCGCCCGGACCATCCGCGAAATCAGCTTGAGGAGAACGCCTTTGCCGGCCCACGATTGCCGGACGCGGTAGAAGGTGCGTAGTTCCTTGGGCCCGAGCCAGATTCCCCTCGGGGCCAACGCCAAAGGTTGGAGAAGCTTGTGCTCGTCGGGGCCCAGCCTCCGCAGGTCGATGGGCGGCACGTTGATCGTGCTGCCCAGTTCGGATCCACCGGGCAGTTCCGGGTAGTAGTCGGCGTAACCGGGTTTCCAGACGAATTCAAACCAACCGGAAAGCCGTTCGAGAAATTCGAGCATCTTCGGCGCGGACTCGACGTACTGCCGTATTCGCGCGTCGCTGACCAATCCGTCGGTGATCCGTTGCAGGTACTCGACGACGCTCTCGGGTGAGGGCACGTAGCCCTCCCTGCGCTGTGCGGGCGCCCCCGGCACCCAGATGCCGCCCCCGGACAGCGCGGTGGAGCCGCCGAAGAACGACGACTTCTCCACGACCAGCGCGTCCAGCCCGGCGGATTGGGCGGTCAGGGCGGCGGTCATGCCTCCGCCGCCCGACCCGACGACGAGTACGTCGACGACGCGGTCAAAGCCGTCCTGCCCGCCCGTCATTTCGGCACCGCCGTCCTGATGGCGAACCCTGTGATGAGTTCAGGGGCCGGTTTGTAGTAGCGCCCAACGGTTTCGTACGGCCCGGCGCTCGCCAGCGCGGAGAATGCGGCGAGCCAGGTTCTGATTTCCTGGGCGGAGCTACCGCCCTCGTGCGCGACGAACGAGTTCGACCACCGGTCGAGTTCGGGGAGCCAGCCGCCGTCGATGATCTCGAGAAATCGCCGGTCCCACACCGGATTCAGTGCCTGCAGCTCGCTGTCGCCGGCGGCGAAGCTCTTGGCCGCATCGATCACGGCCGCCTGCCGGGCCTGCCGCTGCTCGGGCGTCATCGGCCGGCCGTGCACGATACGTTCCAGGACCGGCGGCGGTGCGGTCGCCAGTGTCGGCACCGGCGGGCTGTGCGAAAGCCCACCGGATCCCAGCACCAGAATCCGCTTGTTCAGCGTGGCCAGATAGGTGCCGACGGCGGCACCGAGCGCCCGGCAACGATGCAATGGCCCCAGCGGGACGCCGATCGCGTTGATGAAGATCGGTATCACCGGTAGTGCGGTGGCTGCGCCGAGCAGCTTTTCGAGCGGCTGAACGGTCCCGTGATCCACGTCCATGCAGGCCGAAACCGCGATGTCGACCCCCGCGTCGAGCACGGCTTTCGCGCACTCGGTGGCCAGCTTCTCCGGAACATCGAGCGGGCCCGAATGGGTGCCATAATCACCAACTCCGTTGGCGCTCGTGCCGATACAGAAGGGCGGCATGACCTTGTAGAAGAAGCCGTTGTAGTGGTCCGGGGAGAAGATGGCGACGAGTTCGGGGTCGTAGTCGGCGACGAATTGTCGCGCGCCGGCGATCGCGCCTTCGATGTCGTCAAGCAGGTCCTGCGACGGCCCCGGAAGATTCAGGAGCGGGCTGTGCGACATACAGCACAGAGCCAGTGCCACTTTGCGGATCACCCCCTCGCGGCGTGAGCGTGAGTGCCTCAATGAGCGCGGCGCTCAGGTCGGGGGCGCGCTGAGCGATGCACGCACCGGCGATGCACCGGTCGGGACGAAGGAACAACACCGATTCCTGGTGGGTGTCGAACCAGGATTTGACCGCACCGTCGCGGTCCCCCACGACCACGACGTCGGGATCGTCGTGTCCGGTCCAATGCAGCTGGGTCAGCGGCCGCAGCGCAATAAACCGGGCGCCCAGGGCTTTCCAGTTCGCGAAGGCGACGTCGCCCAGTATCTTGCGGGGGTTGTTGTTCCAGCAGAGCACGGCGAACCAGTCACCGAGCACGTCGTCCAGCAGCACATTCTGCGTCTCCCGGGTGTCGACCCGTGGCTGGATGAACAGGGTGCCCACCGGCGAATCCGGCCGGCGGGGAGCACTGTGCACGACGGCGCCCTGCTCGTAGCGGGGCATCGGTTTGAACCGCATCTCCAGGACAAAGCGCTTGAGCGACGGCACAATTGACGCCGACCGCACGAGGAGGTCGCGCGCGCCGGCCACCCGTCGGTTGGTGGGCGAAATCACCCGACCCACCATGGTGGAGAGGTCGATCATGGCCCGCGCGTGCTTGCGCCGCTCGATGTCGTAGGTGTCCAGCAGCCTGTCGTCGGCGCGTCCGCCCACGACCGCGGCGAGCTTCCAACCGAGATTGGCCGCATCGCGGATGCCGCTGTTGTAACCCTGGCCCTGCCAGACCGGCATCAGATGCGCGGCGTCCCCAGCCAGCAACAGCCGGCCCTTGCGGAACGCGCCGGCGATCCGCGAGTGATGGGTGTAGACCCGGCGCCGGATCACGTCGACGCGGTCCGGGTGCGGCACCATCCGGGCCAGCATCCGTGTCAGGAACGCCGGATCCTCAGCCTGCTCGTCGGTCTCGTCGGCGTGAATCATGAACTCGAACCTGCGAATTCCGTGCGCAATCGAGATCGAGGCGTACGGGCGTTCGGGGTCGGCGCCGACTTCGCTGTTTGGGTGACCGAGCGGGTCGTTGGCGATGTCGACCACCAGCCAGCGTGTCGACGAAGTAGTCCCGTCGAAAGATACGCCCATCATGCGGCGGGTCATGCTGCGACCGCCGTCGCAACCCACCACGTAACGTGCTCGTAGGCTTGATGTTTCATGGTCGCGCGCGCCCCCGAGTTCGACGGTCACCCCGTCGGCGTCGCCCTGACACGCCACCATCGGACGCCCCCACCGCACCTCGACGTGCTCGAATCGTTCCAGCCCGGCCAGCAATTCGGCGTCGACGAGCGGTTGCACGAAACCGTTGCGTTTCGGCCAGCCGAACCGCGCGTCGGGCGGCGCCATTTCGGCAAGCACCCGCCGCTTGGCATCGACGAATCGCAGGATCTGGTTGGGCACCGTGTGCGGCACGATGCGATCGGCCAGCCCGATCGACTGGAAGGTCCGCAGCGCCTCGTCGTCGAGTCCCACCCCACGCGGATAGTCGATCAGCGTGTCGCGCTCGTCGACCACCACCGTGCGGATGCCCTGCAGCCCAAGGATGTTGGCCAACGTCAGGCCGACCGGCCCCGCCCCGACCACGACGACATCGGTCTCGATTCCCGCCGGCTCGCGCCCCGCCTCGACCATCACCGCCCCAGCAGGAAGTCGAGGTGCAAACGGTTGAAGGTCTTGGCGTCTTCGTACTGCGGCCAGTGACCACAGCCGGGCATCACCTCGAAGCGGGCATTGGGGATCATCGAGGCGATGCGGCGGCCCTCGGTCACGTCCGCGGTGGGGTCGTCGCTGGTCCACAGCACCAGCGTCGGCGCCGTGATGGCAGCGTATTCGTCGGGGCCGATGATGTTGCGCGCCCGGATCTCTGGATCCTGCAACGCCATGATGTCGCGCATGGCGTCCACGAATCCCGGCTGACGATAGACGCGTTGGCGGCTGGCGACCAAGTCGTCGTAGCCCTTGGACTTGTCGACCATCAACCACTTGATTCGCGCTTGCACCGTCTCCCAGGTCGGGTCCTCGGCGGCCGCCATGGATAGCGTGATGATCCGCTTCATCACCACCGGGTCGGCCTGGGAGCCGCCGGCGGTGTTGAGGACGAGCCGGTCGACCACGTCGGGATGGTCGATGGCGGCGCGGGCGGCCACCCAACCGCCCAGCGATTCACCGCTGATGCTGGCGCGATTGACGCCGATGGTGCGCAGGACGGCCATCAGGTGCTCGACATAGTGGCGGACTTCCAGCGGGTGACCCGGCTTGCTGGTGTAGCCGTGGCCCAGCATGTCGATCGACCAGGTCCAGAAGTGCTCGGCGTGCGCCCCGAGGTTGCGAACGTACGCCTCGGCGTGGCCACCCGATCCGTGCAACAGCACCAGCACCGGCTTGCCCGGGTCGCCGGCCCGCAGGTAGCGGGTCCGCACACCCCCGGCGTCGAGGTAGCCCTGCTCAAATGCGACGCCCTGGAGATCGCTCCAGATGCTCTCGAACTCCGCCACGGTTCCTCTCTGGCCTTCAGTTCGTGGAAATCGTATTCTCGTTCTTGACGAACTTGGTGTGCTAATATCGCACATGGACGTGCGTTATTAATAGAGCTTCGCTCTCGCGAGGAGGTCTGTCAAGGCTGTGGCAGGTTCGGTGACAGGTTCACAGACGCTGGCCCGGGGGCTGACCGCGCTGCAGATGGTGGCGGACTCCCCCAGTGGGCTCACCGTGCAACAGCTCGCCGAACAGGTCGGGGTGCATCGCACCATCGCCTATCGGCTGCTTTCCACGCTGGCCGAATTCCGTTTGGTGGCAAAGGCAGAGGACGGGCGCTACCGGCCGGCTTCCGGGCTCGCCGTTCTCGGCGCATCGTTCGACCGCAATGTGCGCCAGGTCAGCCTGCCGATCCTGCGCGCGCTGGCCGACGAGCTCGGCACCACGGTGTCGTTGCTCATCGCCGAGGGCGACCAGCAGGTTGCGATCGCGGTCATCGTGCCGAGCCATGTCGCCTACCAACTGTCCTTCCACGAAGGAAGTCGGTACCCGCTCGAACGGGGTGCGGCCGGAATCGCCTTGCTCGCGAGCATGCCGCCGCGCCCCGGGGAACGAGACCTGGTCACCCGCGCTCGCGAGAGCGGCTGGGTGAGCACGTACGGGGAGATCGAGCCGAACACCTATGGCCTGGCCGTGGCGGTGCGCCGCCACCCGCCCTCCCCACCCACGTGCATCAACCTCATCTCCCACCGGGAAGACGTCGTGATGCGTGGAAAAGATGCGGTCGTCAAAGCCGCGAAGCAGTTGTCCGAGCTGCTGGGCTGAAGGGATAACGATCAATGTCGTGGGACACGCAAGTCGACGTCGTCGTGCTCGGCAGTGGCGGCGCCGGGCTCACCGCCGCCCTCGCCGCCGCCGCATCCGGGGCCTCGGTGGAGGTCTTCGAGAAGGCGCCGACCGTCGGGGGGACCACCGCGGTGTCGGGTGGCGTCGTGTGGATCCCGGCCCATAACCGTTCGCCCGACGGCGAATTGACGCCCGCCGACGCGTTGCGATACCTGCGCGCGCAGTCCCTGGGCTCGATGGACGACGAACTGGTCGAGACATTCGTGCACACCGGCCCGGCGATGCTCGACTTCGTCGAGGCACACAGCGGTCTGCGCTTCGAGATCGCCACCGGCTTCCCCGACTATCGGCCCGAATTGCCGGGAGGCCAACCGGCCGGCGGCCGTTCGCTGACTGCCGCTCCCTTCGATCTGGCGCAGTTGGGCGAGTGGGCCACTCGGATCACGTCGTTTCCCGCCGACTGGTCCAACGTCGGGTTCGATGCCGAGACCAGGGCGCGTCTGCACGCGGCGATCGACGAACGAACCAGTCACCTGTGCGTCGCAGGCACGGCGCTGATCGCGGGGCTCCTCAAGGGACTGCTGGATGCCGGCGTCACCCCGCACACCCATGCGCGGGCAGAGCGACTCATCGCCGAGGACGGAGAAATCACCGGTGCGCGGATCGGACTCCAAGGACGCACGTTCGACGTTCGCGCCCGGCACGGCGTCATCCTGGGCACCGGCGGCTTCGAGTGGGATCCCGCTCTCGCGCAGGCCTTTCTGCGTGGCCCGATGCACGGCGCGGTCTCGCCGCCCAACAACACCGGGGACGGCTTGCGCATGGCGATGGCACAGGGCGCGGACCTGGCGAACATGGGCGAGGCCTGGTGGGTGCCGATCGTCCAAATCCCCGGCGACACCATCGAAGGCAAGCCACGCAGCCGCAGCGTACGGCTGGAACGGACGCGGCCCAGGAGCATCATCGTCAACTCGGCGGGCCGCCGCTTTGTCAACGAGGCCTGCGACTACAACTCCATGGCCGGCGCATTCCACTACCTCGATCCCCGCGGCGGGTACGTCAACGGCCGCGCGTGGATGGTGTTCGATTCAATTCACCTGCAGCGCTACGGATTCCTGGGCATCGAACCGGGACAGCCCGTTCCGGACTGGTTCTGCGAGTCGGCGAACCTCGCCGAGCTGGCCGCCAAGACCGGCATCGACGCCGACGGCTTGACGCGCACCGTCGAGGCCTGGAACCGCCACGTGGCCGCCGGCGCCGATCCCGACTTCGGGCGCGGCTCCAGCGCCTACGACGGTTACTGGGGCGACGACAGCGCGACCACCCTGGCCGGCAAAACCCTCGGCCCGATCGACACCGCGCCCTTCTACGCGGTGCCGGTGTGCATCGGCGCGATGGGCACCAAGGGCGGTCCGCGCACCGATCGCGACGGGCGCGTGCTGCATGTGAGCGGTGAGCCGATCCCGGGTCTTTACGCCGCGGGCAACGCGATGGGCGGCGTGACCGGACGTGCTTACGGCGGCGCCGGCGGGACATTGGGTCCCGCAATGGTTTTCGGTTATCGCGCGGGTTACGCGGCCGCCACGGGAAAGTCCGTCGACCTGAAGTAGCGTTGCGCTATTTCGTGATCGGCAGCTCGACGCAGATGTGAGTCCCGACCGGGACATCGAGGGACACGAACTCACCCCCGGCGGCGTCCACGCGCGCCCGGTGCGACGCCAACCCGATGTGTCCCTCGCCGAGGCGGCGGGCCACGGTCCCGACGTCGAACCCCACCCCATCATCGACCACGTGCAGGACGCATCGGTCGTCGGTGATCCCGAGCATGACCGAAGCACTGCGAGCCCGGGAATGCTGCACGACGTTGGACAGCAATTCGCGCACCACACCGAACACGATCGGGTCGATCGCATTGCGAATCGGGTAATCGATGTCGGTGGAGATCTCGATGCCCGAACGCTGGGCGCTAATTACGGCCAGCTGCTGGACGGCGGCCGCCAGGCCGACCTGCTCGAGGACGGCGGGATGCAGTTCGAAAGTCGCCTCCCGCAGGCGTTCCGACGCCATCTGAAGACCGGTGAGCGCCCGCCCGACACGCTCATCGCCGGGCAATTCCGCGCCCAACTCGACGAGTTCTTGGCGCACCGCCAAAATGTCCTGCAGCGGCCCGTCGTGAAGGGATTCCGAGATCCGCCGCTGCTCGACATCGGACGCGGTCATCGTTTGAGCGAGCAACTCCTCACGCAATGTGCTCAGGCCCGCGACCGATCGCACGTGTCGCTCCTCCATCCGGACGACGACGAATGCCGTGACGCACAGAAAGCCGTAGAGCCCGAGCAGAAATACCGTGCTCGGCCAGTGCCCCGGACTCATCAGCACTCGGTCATGAATGCCGGCGATGGCGAAGCCGACGAGCGTGAAGGTGAGCACCACCGCCGCACGGCGCGACGACACATCCACGCCCACCAACACCGGCAGCAGCACCATGATCAACAGCGGAAGGATCCCCAGGGCGGACAGCAATTGAAAGCCGGTCAACGCGACCACATCGAGGATGGTGAAAGTAAACGGCTCCAGCCGACCGACCCCGGCCGAGCCGCCCAACCCGACCCATCGGCGCACGGGGGTGAACGCCAGCACGAACGCACAGAGCGCAACGAATGCGTAGGCGGCGACGAGAGCGCTTTGCTGCGGCCATTCCGACCGCGGGGTGTCGACAACCATGGCGGCAACCATCAGGCCCACCACACAGATCCGGAGCACCGAAACGATTCGGTACGAGCGCAACTGGTGGACCCTGCGCACCCGATCCAGTTCTGTGTCGCTGCTATCCGCCATCCGATCACCGTAATAATCCACGTCGGAACCGCCGAAGCAAACCGGGATATTCGCCATCAGATTGTCCGGAATTTGAGAACGACGCACTTGAGCGGACCGCTACACTCGTCGCCATGGCCGGGCCGGCAACGCCAGAAAAGGTGCGGGTGGTTGTCGGTGACGACCATCCGCTGTTTCGCGAGGGCGTAGTGCGCGCGCTTTCGTCGAGCGGTTCGGTGCACGTCGTCGGCGAGGCAGAGGACGGCGCGGCGGCGCTGGAACTGATCAAGGAGCACCGGCCCGACATCGCCCTGCTCGACTACCGCATGCCCGGCATGGACGGTGGACAGGTGGCGGCGGCGGTGCGGAGCCAGGAATTGCCGACCCGCGTGCTGCTGATCTCGGCGCACGACGAGCCCGCCATCGTGTACCAGGCGCTGCAGCAGGGCGCAGCCGGGTTCGTGCTCAAGGACTCGACCCGCAGCGAAATCGTCAAGGCCGTGCTCGACTGCGCGCAGGGCCGCGACGTGGTGGCACCGGCTCTGGTGGGAGGCCTGACCGCGGAGATCCGGCACCGGGCGGAGCCGACGGGTCCCGTGCTCAGCGCGCGGGAACGCGAGGTGCTCAACCGGATTGCGCGTGGCCAAAGCATCCCGGTGATCGCGGGTGAGCTGTACGTGGCTCCGTCGACGGTCAAAACCCACGTGCAACGCCTGTACGAGAAGCTCGGCGTCAGCGATCGCGCAGCCGCCGTAGCCGAGGCGATGCGGCAAGGTCTGCTCAGCTAGCGGCCGACCTGGGGTCGGGCCCGCCGACCGACGCCGGCCCATTCGCCCGTCGCAGCGCGTTCGCGAAGGCCGCGGCCTCAGCCACCAGCCGGCGAGCCCGGTGTTCCACCTCGGTGAGGTGTACGGCGCTCACCCCGGCACGGGTCAGCTGCCGCTTGGCGCAAACCAACGGATCGACCGCGGCGGGGTGGTTGGTCCGGAAGGTCACGGCTTCCACCATCGCAGGACCGCCGCCGGCGCTCGCTCGTTCCAACGCTTCGGTGACCGAGTCATGCACGGCCCCAACGCTGTTGCCATCCACCGACAGCACGGGCAAGCCGTGGTGCTCGCGCGGGCCCCGTCGCACGCCGGACGCGTCACGGATGTTTTCGACAACGAACACCACGGGAAGCCGCCACGACAGCGCGATCCGCGCGGCCGACTTGAACTCGGCGGAGCTCACGGCGTCGTCCCCGATGACGCACAGGGTCACCCTGCCGTCACCGGCATGCCGCTGCGCATAGGCATCGCCCAACGCGAACAAGATCGACTGCCGCACCGGGTCCGTGGTGGCGAACAACTGCTTCCATTCCGTCACGAACGGGCTTTCCTTCGCGCCGCCGGCCGCGGCCCGGCTCGCGGCGATCATCTCGGCGATGGCGGGACCCAGCGGAAGGGCGAGGCCGACCCGTCGGGCGTGCTCGAAGTGGTGGACCGCGGTGCTCATGACGTCGCCGGGTCGAAGCGCCGCGACGGCACCGACCGCCACGGCCTCTTGGCCGAAGGCGGCCGCCGTCGTCCCGTTGAGCAAACCGTCGATGCGCCGCTCTTCCAGCGCCATGTCCAGCAGCCGCATAACCCACATCCGGCGGTACAGCTCCAGCTGTTCACCGACGTTTACGGCCGACAGTTCGGGGGTGCGAGCCATGTGCGGGTCTCCTAACTGGTCCTGGTTGGCGGCGTCGCGGTGACCGCCGTGTTGTACACAAGATCAACGTAGGGAGATCGACGCGGCCGGACCTCCGCCGATCGGCCCGCAAAGGGGATGAATCCCGGTTCCCCCAATCGGGGGACAAGAAGGATTGTCAGTCCTGCGAACCGTCGGTCGGTGACAGCAACTGCTCGGCCGCCGAGTAGGGGTCCTGGTCGCCGTCGACGACCGTTTCGGCCAGTCGGTCGAGATCCGGCCGGCTCCGCAACCGGGTTTGCGCCAGCGACAGGATCTGCGCGCGGGCGCGGGCCAGTCGGCGGGCACGACTGTCGGCGCGGTGGTGGGCCTCGATGGCCGCCATCAACTCCGCAATGCCCTCGCCGCGAGCGGCGATGAGGCTGACGATCGGGGCATCAGTCTCCTCCCGCAGATCCCGCACGGTCCGCTCGGCACCTTCGCGGTCGGCCTTGTTGACCACCACGATGTCGGCGACTTCGAGCACCCCCGCCTTCGCGGCCTGAATCGCGTCGCCCGCACCGGGATTGAGGATGACGACGGTGGGGTCGGCGACCGCGGCAATCTCGATCTCGGATTGCCCCACCCCCACGGTCTCCAGCAGGACGACCTGGTAACCGATCGCCCCCAGCAGCCGGATGGCCGCGGGGACCGCGGCGGCCAGCCCCCCGACATGACCGCGTGTCGCGACCGACCTGATCAACACGTCGGAGTCGTTGATGTGCGCGGCCATTCGTATCCGGTCGCCCAACAGAGCACCACCGCTGAACGGCGACGACGGGTCCACCGCCAACACCGCCACCCGGTCCCCCCGCTCGCGGTATGCGCCGACCAGCGCGGCGATCGTCGTGGACTTGCCCGCACCCGGCGGCCCGGTGATGCCGATAACGCTCACCGATGCGGGTCCGATGCCGGCCAGCACCTCGTCGCGGCGCTCGCCCTCGACGAGAGAAAGTAGCCGACCCACCGCGCGCGGAGATCCGTTGCGCGCGCCGGCGATCAAGTCGGCGATCTCCATTTAGGGAGCGGGGACCTCGATGACGGTGGCAGACCCCATGCCGCCGCCCGCGCACATGGCCGCGACCGCGATTCCGCCACCACGGCTACGCAATTCGTGGATCAGCGTGACGATCATCCTGGCTCCCGTCGCCGCCACCGGATGGCCCAGCGAGCATCCGCTGCCGCTGACATTGACCTTGTCCGGGTCCAGATCGAGCAGCTTGACAGTGGCCACGCACATTGCGGCAAAGGCCTCGTTGATCTCGAACAGGTCCACATCCGAGACCGAAAGGCCAGCGCGGGCAAGAGCTTTCGGGATAGCCTCCACCGGCGCCAAACCTGTGATCGCCGGGTCCACCCCGACCGACGCCCAGGACCGCACCATGGCGAGCGCCGGTAACCCGAGCTCGTCGCTCGCGATCGTCAACACCGCCGCGCCGTCGTTGGCGCCGCAGGCATTCCCGGCGGTGATGGAAAAGCCCTCGATTTCGGGATGCAGCGGCTTGAGCGCGGCCAGCTTTTCCATGGTGGTGTCCCGGCGCGGGTGTTCGTCGACGGCGAACAGGCCGTGCGGCGTTTCGATCGGGACGATCTCTTCTTTGAAGCGCCCCTCGTCGATCGCGGCGATGGCATTGCGGTGCGACCGCAGCGCCCACGCATCCATCTCTTCGCGGCTCACGCCGGCTTTGACCGCGGCGTTCCAGCCGACCGTGATCGACATGTCGAGGTTCGGCGCCTCGGGACTGTCCGGATGGGTCGGGGGAAACCAGTCGGCCCATTCACCGTCCACCTGCATCCGGGCTCGTGGGGACGTGGAGGCGGAGTTCACACCGCCGGCGATGACGAGCCGATCCATCCCGGCACGCACGCTTGCCGCCGCGCTCTGCACCGCCGCCTGCCCGGCCGCGCAGTGGCGATTGTTCGCGAGACCCGGCACCTGGGTCAGGCCGGCCGTGATGGCCGCATGCCGTGCGATCACGCCGCCGCCGTAGAGCCCCTCCCCCAGGATCACGTCGTCAACCTGCGCCGGGTCCAGGTCCTGCACCGCTTCGGAGACCACGTGGTGCGCGAGGTCAAAGGCGCTGGTGTCGCGCAACGTGCCCTTGCGGGCGGTGCCAATGGGAGTGCGACGGGCGGACACGATGACGGCTTCGGGCACGGTCTTCTCCACTTCGGCGAGAGCGTGGCGAGTGCTCGAGAGCCCCCGCAGCTTATGAGAACACTATTCTCTCATTGCGAGAGTCAGCGTTGCAAGCAGCTCTGGACTCGCGATCAGAGACAAAATCGCATATACCGGCATCGCAGGATGCGGTTTTGCGTCTGCTCGCGAGCGGAACCCGGGAGGCATCGTCGGCAATGGAGGGAACGATCGCGGTCCCGGGCGGCAGCGCGTGGTTCAAGCGTGTCGGTGGTGGAGCGGGGCTTCCCCTGCTAGTGGTGCACGGCGGTCCCGGCCTGCCCCACACCTATCTGCGTTCGCTGGAGCGGTTGGCCGACGAGCGCGAAGTCATCTACTGGGATCAGCTTGGGTGCGGCAAGTCCGAGCGCCCGTCGAACCCCGAACTGTGGACCATGCAACGGTCGGTGGCCGAAATGGATGCCGTCGTAGCGGGCCTCGGCCTCAACCGTTTCCACATCTTCGGCAACTCGTGGGGCGGGATGATGGCGCAGCAGTACGCGCTCGACGTGCCGTCGGGGGCGGCCACTCTCACCATTTCGAACAGCATCGCGTCCATACCGCAGTTCTCGGAGATGGTGGCCCGGTTGAAGGCCGAGCTCGATCCGGCGGTCCAGTCCGCGATCGACCGCCACGAAGCCGCCGGAACGACGTACACGGCCGAATATCAGAATGCCATCCGCACCTGGAACGAAACCTATCTCTGCCGTGTACGTCCCTGGCCCCCAGAGCTTTTGGAAGCCTTCGCCAACATGGGAACCGACATCTTCAAGACGATGTTCGGGCCGAGTGACTTTCACATCGTCGGGACGATCCGCGACTGGGACGTGTTCGACCGATTGCCGGAGATCACTCTGCCCACCCTCGTTCTTGCCGGCAGGTTCGACGAATGCGTGCCCGAACACATGTGGGACATGCACCGGCGCATCGCCGGCTCACGGTTCGAGTTCTTTGAGGAGAGCGCTCACATGCCCTTCATCGAGGAGCCGGCCAAGTTCGACTCCGTCATGCGTGACTTTCTGCGGCAACATGACTCGCCGCAAGCGTGACCGCGATCAGTTCTTGCCCGCCGCCAGCTTGGTGACGATCGACCGGAAGTCTTCGGTGAGGAACGACTGGCTCTCGGCGGAGAGCGCGTAGTCGAGGCTGGCCAACACCGCCCGCTCCAGATGGATATTGAGCACCCGCTTGGTGCTTTCGACCGCCTGCTGGGGCAGCTCCAAAATCTTTTTGGCGCAGGCGATCGCGTCCGCAACGGGGTCGGCCGCCACGTGGTTGGCCAGGCCGAGCTCCACTGCGCGCTGCGCGCTGATGCGGGTGCCCGTCAACGCGAACTCCTTGGCCAGCAGCAGGCTGATGTGCAACGGCCAGGTTAGCGGGCCGCCGTCAGCGGCCACCAGCCCCACCTGAACGTGTGGATCCGCGAGGTAGGCCTCTTCGGCGATGTAGACGATGTCGCTCAGTGCCACCAGGCTGCAGCCCAGCCCGACGGCCGGGCCGTTGACCGCGGCCACCACGGGAATTCGGCACCGTGCCATGCCCAAGACGATCTCGCGCCCGTCCCGAATTGTCTTGGCGCGCAGCTCGGCATCGGTCGACAGCTCCTTGAGATACGAGAAATCACCACCGGCCGAGAACGCCCTGCCGGCCCCGGTGATCACCGCCGCGCGAGCCGCGGGGTCGTCGGTCAATCGCTGCCACAGTCTGGCGAGCCCGACGTGCAGATCGTCGTTCACCGAATTGAGCGACTCCGGCCGGTTCAAGGTGATGATCCGCAGCGGGCCGTCGGCTTGGACGTCGATTTCGGCAGGCATGTCGTACATGTCAGGCTCCTTCTCTGGTCGTGACCCGCTTCACCCGGGCTTCGCCCGCGCTCGCGATCACTCCTTCTCTGGTCGTGACCCGCTTCACCCGGGCTTCGCCCGCGCCCGCGATCACTCCGACAATCCCAAGATGCGTGAAGCGATGATGTTTTTTTGTATCTGCGATGTCCCGCCCATCACGCTCTGCGCGCGGCTGTACAGATAGGCGCTGAGCAGGTCCGCATCGCGGGTGCCGGTGACCGCCAGCGCGGCATGGCCGACGGATTGCTCGACCCAGGTCATCAGCAGCTTGTCGAGCGACCCTTCGGGCCCGTGCGAGAGCCCGTCGAGCTGCTCCGACAACCGCCGCCGGACATGATGGGTCAGCATCTCCGACTGCACCGCAGCCCAGGCGAGCTCCTCGGGAGCCGGGCCATCGGTGCGGGCGTACAGGCTTCGCACCAGCTTGCCGTACCGGGCGGCGTAACCGAGCGTGGACGGCTCGCGCTCGTGCCCGACCACGGTCATGGCGACCGCCCACCCGTCACCGGGCGCGCCGACCATCCTGTCGGCCGGCACCTGGGCGCCGTCGAAGAACACCTGACCGAATTCGTTGGTCACCCCGTTGATCATGCGCAGTGGGCGCTGTTGCACGCCAGGTTGTTTCATCTCCAGTACGAACGCCGACAGGCCGCGGTGGCGTTTGGCCTCTGGGTCGGTGCGGGCCAGCAGAAGGCACCAGTCCGCGACGTCGGAGTAGCTGGTCCAGATCTTGTGCCCGTTCACCACATAGGTGTCTCCTTCGAGCCGAGCGGTGGTGGTGAGCGAGGCCAGGTCGGAGCCGGCGCCCGGTTCACTGAAACCCTGACACCAGCGCTCGGTGCCGTTGATGATGCCGGGCAGGAACCGTTGTCGCACTTCGTCGTTGGCATGACGGCCGATCCCGTAAATCAGGTAGCCGACGCTTGGCCGTGGCGGGGCGCCGGCCCGAGCGAGTTCCTCGTCAACGATGACGTCATATACGGGCGGCAACTCCTGTCCGCCGTATTCGCGCGGGAACGACAACCCGAAGAAGCCCTCCCGGTACAGGGCCTGGTGCCATTCCGCCTGCCGGGCCCAATACTCGTCGCCGGATCCGGAGAACTCCTTGGCGTGCACGGAAAGCCAGGACCTGAGCCGCTCCCGGAAGGCGGCTTCGTCTGGCGAGTCACGAAAGTCCAAGATCGATCTCCTTCAAGGCGACGGGCCACAGCTCGGTCGACGTCAGGGCACGGCGCAGGTAGACGTGCACCAGGCAGTCCCAGGTGTTGCCGATGCCACCGTGCACCTGAATCGCTGTCTCGCAAACGGTTCTCGCGGCGCGCGCACAGTAGACCTTGGCGACCTGCGCCGCGCGGACGGCTTCGGCGGGCGGCAGCTCGTCGACGGCCCACGCGGCGTGCCGCGACACGCTGATCGAACCTTCAATCAGCGCAAGGCTTTCGGCGAGCAGGTGGGCGACCGCCTGATAGGAGCCGATCTGCTTGCCGTATTGCTCTCGGATTTTGGCGTAGTCGCACGCGACCGCATGGGCGCCCCGCGCGACGCCCACCAGGTCCGCCGTTGTGGTAACCAGCGCGAGCGCCCGCCATTGCTCCGCCACGCCGGCGGAGACGTCGCCCAGTGTCGCCGCCGTTTCCGCGATTGTGGCATCGGCCCGCGTCAAATCCGCGCCGCCGGTCAAGTCCCGCACATCGGCGGCGAGGACCCGCCCGCCCGAAAGGCTCAGGGCCCGCCGGGCGCCGCGCGCGTCGACGGCGCGATCGTCGACCGCGATCGTCGCGCCGGCCCTGTCGGCGTCGACGCGGCGGGCGAGATCATCGGCGAGCACCGGGCCGAGAAAAGGTGTGTCGACCAGCCGGCGTCCGAATTCCTCAGCGACGATGGCGACTTCGACACCCGACGCCCCGTCCGACCGCAGCGACCGCCAGCCGGTCCCGACGAGTTGCTTGTCCAGGCGCGCAATGCGGCTCTGGTCGTCGAGGTCCTGGACCGCCGAGGGCCCAAGGTCGTCGGCCAGCTTGGCGGCGGCGTCGCGCAATTGCTGTTGTTCAGCTGTCAGACGTACATCCATAGCGCTCCTTTAGGACTCGGCGCAATACCTTGCCCGACGGCAGGCGCGGAATATCGGGCACGAACACCACCCGGCTCAGGTGTTTGTAGGAAGCCAGCCGTTGGTCGACCCGGGCCGTGAGTTCGGCGGCGTCGACTGGCGCGCATGTCGCGACCGCCGCCACGATCGCTTCCCCGTTGATTCCGTCGGGTACGCCGAACACCGCGCAGTCTTTGACGGCAGGATGGCCGTGCAGCACCGTCTCGATTTCGGCGGGCGCAACCTGAAAGCCGCGCACCTTGATCATTTCTTTGAGGCGGTCGGTGATTCGCAGCCAGCCTGCGGTGTCGATCCACCCGACGTCGCCGGTCCGGTACCAGCCATCGCGAATAACCTCGGCGGTCGCTTCGGCCGGTAGGTAGCCGGACATCAGCGACGAAGACCGGGCCTGAATCTCGCCGATCTCACCGGCGGAGACCGGTTCGCCCGTCTCGGGCGAGACCACCCGCAGGTCGACGCCCGGCACTGGCCGCCCGACAGCGTCCAACCGGGCGCCCTCGATCGGATTGCACGCGATGACAGGCAATTCCGTGGTCCCATAAGCCGGCACCCAGCCGACGCCGGTGCGGCGGGTCACGGCCTCCGCGACGTCGGCACTGACCGGGGTCGCCCCCCACATGATGTAGCGCAGTGAGGACAGGTCGTAGGACTCGAGCCTGG
Organism: Mycobacterium sp. E2238; assembly: GCF_001672665.1. NCBI lineage: Bacteria > Bacillati > Actinomycetota > Actinomycetes > Mycobacteriales > Mycobacteriaceae > Mycobacterium > Mycobacterium sp. E2238. The sequence continues at coordinate 26,280 of NZ_LZKF01000191.1, forward strand.
GATGTGAGGCGATGGCCAGCGCGATGGGCGCGACCGCCATTTCGATTGTGATGCGGTCGCTTTCGATGTGATGCAGCATCCGGTCGATGTCGAACCGGGGATGTAGCCGCACGCGGGCGCCGGTGCGCAGCGCCGTGAGAACGTTCAGCAGTCCCAGGATGTGCGACAGCGGCGTGGCGATTTGGATCCGGTCGCGTGGCGTCAGCCGCAACGCTTCGCGCCAGTGCCGCACGGCCTCTCCCAGCGCCGCGTGGGTGTGCCGGACCGCCTTGGGCAGGCCGGTGGTGCCGGAGCTGAAGACCAGCACGGCGTCCGACGGTGGCGGTGGCTGCCCGGCCAATGGCTCCCCCGCTGCGACCGGCTCGTCGAGGTGCAGCATCGGCATCATGCCGGCCAACACCGGATGATCCCCGACGGCATGGGCTGGTTCCGTCAGTCCCAGTGCGTGATCGACCTCGTCACGCTTCCATGCCGGGCTGATGAGTACCGCCGTCGCCCCCAGCCGCCAAATCCCAAGCACAGCGGCGACGAATTCCGGCCGGTTGGACGCCATCAGCGCGACCCGCTGACCGGCTGTGACACCACTCTTGGCCAGGTTCGCGGCCCAGCCGTCGGCCAGCGCGTCGAGCTGGGGCAGGCTCAGTCGCCGGTCTTCGAACACGACCGCGGCCGGCTCGGGCACGTCCCGTCCTTCCCTGACAGGCCGGGCTGACCTGACATCCGCGCACACTTGAGAAGATCCTATCGCTCTGTGAGAATAGTATTCTCTATAGTGAAGAATGCAAGTACGGGAGGGGCGGTGACGATGACAGTCACCCGAAGCATCGAGGAGACCCCACGGGTGACAGATCCGTCAAACGGCTCCGGGGCGGGAACGGTGACCATCCACATGGACCGCAAGAAGGTCTCGGTGCCGCTGGTCCCCGGCGAGACGCTCCTGCAGAGCGCGCGGCGGGCCGGACTGGAGCCGCCGTTCAGTTGCGAGGCGGGCAACTGCGGCACGTGCATGGCCAAGCTCGAAGAGGGCCACGCGACCATGCGGGTCAACGACGCTCTCGACGATGACGAGGTCGCCGAGGGCTACATTCTGACGTGCCAGGGCGTGCCTGACACGGATTCGGTCACGGTGCGCTACGAGTAGCGCCCGAAGAAAGGTGGCGACATGGCCAAGGGAATCATGTACGTCGAGAGCCGGCCCAGTTCGCCTGAGCGCGAACAGGAATACAACACCTGGTACGACGAAGTACACATACCCGAACTGCTCGCGCTCGACGGAATCGTCGCGGCTCGCCGGCTGCGCCCGATCGACGGGCAGGGCCCCTATGTCGCCATCTACGAACTCGAAGGCGATGATTTGCGAACGATCTTGGACAACATGGTTGCCAACGCCGGGCAACTGAACATGTCCGACGCCCTGCAGCTGGATCCCGCGCCCATCCCGAAACTGTTCGAGACGACGAGCGAGCGGAGCCGCTAAGCCTCATGCACGTCGATGACCTGATCCTGGTGAGTATCGACGACCATGTGGTCGAGCCGCCGGACATGTTCCTGCGCCACGTCCCCGCCAAGTACAAGGCGGAGGCCCCCATCGTCGTGACCGACGACAAGGGCGTCGATCAGTGGATGTACCAGGGCAGGCCGCAGGGCGTGAGCGGGCTCAACGCCGTGGTGTCGTGGCCGCCCGACGAATGGGGCCGCGACCCGGCCGGTTTCGCCGAAATGCGCCCGGGCGTCTACGACGTCCACGAACGCGTCCGGGATATGAACCGCAACGGCATCCTGGCCTCGATGTGCTTCCCCACCTTCACCGGCTTCTCCGCGCGTCACCTCAACATGCACCGCGAGGAGGCGACCCTGGTGATGGTCTCGGCATACAACGACTGGCACATCGACGAGTGGGCCGGCTCTTACCCGGATCGATTCATTCCGATCGCCATCCTGCCGACATGGAACCCCGAGGCGATGTGCGCCGAAATCCGCCGGGTGGCGGCCAAGGGCTGCCGGGCGGTGACCATGCCGGAACTGCCGCACCTGGAAGGACTTCCGAGCTATCACGACGACGAGTACTGGGGACCGGTGTTCCGCACGCTGTCCGAGCAGAACGTGGTGATGTGCCTGCACATCGGCACCGGATTCGGGGCGATCAGCATGGCCCCCGACGCGCCGATCGACAACCTGATCATCCTGGCCACCCAGGTCTCGGCGATGTGCGCGCAGGACCTGCTGTGGGGACCCGCCATGCACAATTACCCCGACCTGAAGTTCGCATTCTCCGAGGGTGGCATCGGCTGGATCCCTTTCTATCTGGACCGCAGCGATCGCCACTACACGAATCAGAAATGGCTGCGCCGCGACTTCGGGAACAAGCTGCCCAGCGAGGTCTTCCGCGAACACTCGCTGGCCTGTTATGTCACCGACAAGACTTCGCTGAGGCTGCGGCACGAGATCGGCATCGACATCATCGCCTGGGAATGCGACTACCCGCACTCGGACTGCTTCTGGCCGGACGCACCCGAAAAGGTACTGGCCGAGCTGAATGCCGCCGGTGCCGACGACTCCGACATCAACAAGATCACCTGGGGCAACGCCTGCCGGTTCTTCAGTTGGGACCCGTTCGCGCGAACACCCCGCAACGGGGCCACCGTGAAAGCGTTGCGCGCCAATGCGGTTGACGTCGACGTGTCCATCCGGTCGCGCGCCGAATGGGCGCGGCGCTATAAGGAGAGGCAACTCGCGGGGCTGCGGTAGCGTTTGCTGGTCCGCGAACTGCTGCCGCCGAGTGTGCGGCTGGCTTCACATTCGGCAACGAGTGTGCGGCTAGCTTCACACTCGCGCGGATCACTCACCGAAGTAATGGCCGGCATCGAGATCCTCGAGCAGTCCGGCGTGCTCGGGCTGCCAGTCGAGCACCTTCCGCGTCAGGGCACTTGACGTCGGGTTGTCCAAGGCCGCGAACAGCGCGAGAAAGCCAAAGTGACCGGCGTCTTCGGCGGGAATACTCACCGCAGGCACATCGAGATGGCGGCCGATCACGGCGGCGATGTCGCGGAACGGCACGCCTTCGTCGGCCACCCCGTGCAAACGCGTTCCCGCGGGCGCCTTTTCGAGCGCCAACCGGTAAAGGTGCGCGGCATCGAGCGTATGGACCGCGGGCCAGCGGTTCGCCCCGTCACCGATGTAGGCGGACATGCCCGTGCCGCGGGCGGTGTTGATCAGGTGCGAGGCGAAGCCGTGACGGTCCAGCTCGCTGTGCACCAACGGGGAGAGCCGGACGACAGAGGATCGCACCCCGCTTTCGGCCAGCGCGATCACCGCGTTCTCCGAGTCGATTCGCGGCCCGCCGGGCAGCGTGTCCTGTTCGGTGCCAAAACCGTCGTGCGCCGACAGTGAGAGCAGCAGGGTCCCCGACGTACTGACGAAGGGCCGGTCGGATCCGGTGAGCGCCTCTCCGATGGCCTGCACCGCGCGCAGGTCGGTCTCCGCGGCGCCAAGGAAGTCGTCGAAATCGTGTTTGAACGCGAGGTGGATGACGCCGTCGGATGCTGCGGCCGCGGAACGCAAACCGTCGAGGTCGTCGAGGTCGCCCCGGTGCACTCTCGCGCCTTTCGCAGCGATTGACGCAGCCGCTTCGTCCGAGCGGGCCAGTCCGGTGACGTCATGCCCGGCCTTCAGCAGTTCGTCGAGGACGGCCGAGCCGATGTGTCCGCTCGCACCGGTCACAAAGACATGCATGATGATCCCTTCACTTGCTGAGATTTAGCGATTCCAAGTCAACGGCCGCCGCGCACCCACTGTCCAAGACCTGTTTCACATCACGCGATGCCAGATCGGCATCACCGCATTTCAGCGGCGGATTTGGGGAGGCAGGGCGGTCGACGGTGTAGTTACACTGAGCACATGACCGAATCGGCATCGCCGGTGATCGATCTCGATCTGCGCCTGGTCGGATACTTCGTCGTGGTCGCCGAACACCGACACTTCGGCCGAGCCGCCAGCGCGCTGCGGGTCGCGCAACCATCGTTGAGCCGGCAGATCCGCCGCCTCGAGCAGCAACTCGGGGTTCGTCTGTTGGACCGCACGCCCCAAGGCACCCGCCTCACGGAGGCGGGCGAGGTGTTCCTGCCGCGGGCCAAGGCCCTGCTGCGTTCGGCCACGCAAGCCGCTGCGCAGGCCCGGGCCGCCGCCCAGCCCACCCGCATCGCGGTCGGATACACGACCGGCATGATCGTCACCCCGGCGGTCCGCGAGATGCGTCGCGAACACCCCGACGCGGAAGTGCAAGTCTCGCACCTGAATTGGGGCGAGGCTCTGGAGGCATTGCTCAGGCATCGCGTGGACGCGGTGGTCACCCGGCTACCGTTTCCGACCGATGGGCTGCACGTGACGATCCTCTACGACGAGCCCCGCGTGCTGGCGTTGTCCGTCGACCACCGCCTTGCGGGCCGGGATTTCGTGACGCTCGAGGACATCGCCGACGAGCCCATGCCGCGCGTGCGGAACTCCGACCCGGCCTGGAGCGCTTATTGGCGGATCGATCCCCGGCCCGATGGTCGCCGCGCACCCGACGGACCGTTCATCGACGCACTCGAGGACAAGTTCGAAGTCATCGCATCCGGGCAAGCGGTGGCCATCACGGCCGGTTTCCACGGCACCGCCCTGCGGCCCGACATCACGACGGTGCCGCTGAAAGGCATCGAGCCGTGCCACGTCGTTTTGGCGACCCGAGCCGGGGACCGCAGCCGGTTGGTGGCGGCCTTCCGCAAGCTCGCCGAGGCGCATCTCAGGGGCCCGGTCCGGCCCTGACTGAGCCGCCAACGTGCGGCTAGCTTCACACTCGACCTCGAGCGTGCGGACAGCTTCACGCTCGGCGGATTCAGCCGTCGGTCAGCTCCGGCGGTGGCCGATATTCGGGCTGGTAACCCGAAACGTGGATCGGACTCCCGACCAGGCGGAAATCGCCTGCGGTCACCACGATTTCGGGCGTCGCTTCGAGCGCCTCGGGCAGCGTCCTGACCGCGGCCGCCGGTACCCCCAACGGACGCAGCCTACGTTCCCAATCGGCGGCGGTGTCCGTCGCCAGCATCGCGGTGACCACCGCGAGCACCTCGTCGCGGCGGGACACCCGTTCGGCCATCGTCTCGAAGCCGCCGATACCCGCCTCGGTCGCGAACGACTTCCAGAAGCCGTCGTGCGTGATGAACAGCGCCAGATAGCCGTCGGCGGTCGGAAATAGTTGCGCCGGAACGTAATACGAATGAGCGCCGTACGGCCGTCGCTGTGGTTCGACACCCTCGTTGAGGTACGCGGAGGCGTGGTAGTTGAGCTGCGACAGCATGACGTCGCGCAGCGAGACGTCGACCTGCCCACCGGTACCGGAGACGATCTTGGCCAACAGCCCCAGGGCCGCACACATTCCGGTGGAGTTGTCTGCCGACGAGTAACCGGGCAGCGTCGGCGGGCCATCCGGGTCGCCGGTCAGTGCGGCGATCCCGAAACCCGCCTGCACCACGTAGTCGAAGGCCGGATCGTCGCCGCCATGTAGGCCGAACCCGGTGATCGCCACACAGACGATCCGCTCGTTGTGGCCGCGCAGCTGCTCATAGGTCAGGCCCAGCCGGCGGATCGCCGACGGCTTCAAGTTCACCAGCAGCGCATGGGATTTCGCTACCAGTTCACGAAGCCGTTGCTGTCCCGCGTCGGTATTCAGGTCCAGACAGATGCTGGCCTTGTTGCGGTTGAGGCTGGCGAAGTAGGTGGGCCCCACCCCGCGCGAGATCTCGCCGCCGCGCGGCTCGATCTTGGTGACATCGGCGCCCAGGTCGGCGAGCAACATGGTTGCGTACGGGCCGGCCAGCATGGTGCCCACCTCGAGGATGCGTATCCCCTCGAGCGGCCCAACGGAGGTCACCGCAGTTCCGTTGCGAGCGAGGCGATCATCTCGCGCGTACGGCGCTTGGAGGCGATGAGCTCCTCGCGGTTGGCGCCGATCGGCAGCAGCCGCACCGACAGGTCGGTCACACCCGCGTCGGCGAAGCGGCGCATCCGGGCCAGGATGGCGCCCTCGTCGCCGGCCGCGCACAGATCGCCGACATCGCGGGCGTCGCCACGTTCGAGCAGGCGCTGATAGTTGGGCGACACCTCGGCCTCGCCCAAGATGCGGTTGGCCCGCTCCTTGGCCTCGTCGACTTGTCCAGGCGCACAAAGGCATACCGGGATGCCCGCGACGATCCGCGGCGCGGGGCGTCCGGCATCCGCGGCGGCCTTGGTGATCTTGGGTGCGATGTGGTCACCGATGGCCCGCTCGTCGGCCATCCACAACACGGTGCCGTCGGCGAGTTCACCGGCGATCTGCAGCATCACCGGCCCCAACGCGGCAATCAGAACCGGCATCGGGGTATCGGCCCCGATCGCCAGTGGATTGTGCACCGTGAACGAATCATTCTCGACGTCGACCGGTCCCGGCCCGGCGATCGCGGCGTTGAGCACCTGCAGGTAGTCGCGGGTGTAGGCGGCCGGCTTCTCATACGGCAGTCCGAGCATGTCCCGGATGATCCAGTGGTGCGATGGTCCGACGCCCAGCGCCAGCCGTCCACCGGCCACGGCGTGCGTCGAGAGCGCTTGGCGGGCAAGGGCGATCGGATGCTGGGCCTGCAACGGCACCACCGCGGTGCCCAGCTCGATGCGCGAGCTGTGCGCGGCCATCAGCGACACCATGGTCAGGCAGTCGAAGTCGTCGGGCACCTGCGGCATCCACGCGGTGTCCAGTCCGGCGGATTCGGCCCATTCGATGTCCGAGGCCAGCTTGTCCACCTTGCGGGCCATGCCGCCGCGCTCGGCGCCGATCATCACTCCGACGCGCACTGGTCCTCCACAACGGGTTCGGGGGTGCCGGTCAATGCGCGGATCTCGCGCACCAGGACGTCTAGCGATGTCCCGGTGGGGAACACCGCGGCCGCCCCGGTGGACAGCAGCTTGGGCACGTCGGCGTGCGGGATCGTTCCCCCGACCACGACCGCGATGTCCGCGGCGTCGGCGGCACGCAGTGCCTCGATGGTGCGCGCGGTGAGCGCCAGGTGAGCACCGGACAGGATGCTCAGGCCCACAACGGCCACATCCTCCTGGACGGCGATCGAGGCGATGTCCTCGATGCGTTGCCGGATCCCGGTGTAAATCACCTCGAAACCGGCATCCCTCAGCGTGCGCGCGACGATCTTGGCGCCGCGGTCGTGTCCGTCCAGCCCGGGCTTGGCGACCAGGATCCGGGCGGCCACTAGAACACCACCGGTTGCTGGAATTCGCCCCACACCGCCTTGAGCGCGGAGACCATTTCACCGACCGTGCAGTATGCGTTGGCGCAGTCGACCAGCCTGTGCATCAGATTGTCGTCTCCTTCGGCGGCGCGTGAAAGTGCCGCGAGACTGGATTTGACAGCGGCCGAATCCCTTTCGGCCTTCACTTTGGAGAGTCGCTTGAGCTGAAGATCGCGGCCCTCCGCGTCCAGTTCGTACGTCACGACATCCGGTTCCGGCTCCTCGGTCACGAACCGGTTGACCCCGACGACGGGCCGGGCACCAGACTCGATGTCCTGATGGACCCGATAGGCCTCGTCGGCGATCAGGCCCTGCAGGTAGCCGTCCTCGATGGCATGAACCATTCCGCCGTGCCGCTCCAGGTCATCCATGATCTCGATGATGCGGGCCTCGGTGGCATCGGTCAGCGCCTCGACGAAGTAGGAGCCGCCGAGCGGGTCCGCGACGCTGGCCACGCCGGTCTCGTGCGCCAGGATCTGCTGGGTGCGCAGCGCCAGCGTCGTGGTTTCCTCGGTGGGCAGGGCGAACGGCTCGTCCCAGGCCGCGGTGAACATCGACTGGACCCCGCCCAGCACCGCGGCCATCGCCTCGTAGGCCACCCGAACGATGTTGTTGCGGGCCTGCGGCGCGTACAGCGATGCGCCCCCACAGACGCAGCCGAAGCGGAACATGGCCGCCTTGTCCGTCGTCGCCCCGTAGCGCTCCTTCACTATGGTGGCCCAACGGCGCCGCCCCGCACGATATTTGGCGATCTCCTCGAAGAAATCGCCGTGGGTGTAGAAGAAGAATGAAATCTGCGGCGCGAACTGGTCGATCGTCATGCGGCCGCGCTCGACCACGGTGTCGCAGTAGGTCACCCCGTCGGCCAGGGTGAACGCCATCTCTTGCACCGCGTTGGCCCCCGCGTCGCGGAAGTGCGCCCCCGCCACCGAAATCGCGTTAAACCTCGGCACCTCGGCGGCGCAGAACTCGATGGTGTCGGCGATCAGGCGCAGGGACGGCTCCGGCGGCCAGATCCAGGTCCCGCGCGAGGCGTACTCCTTGAGGATGTCGTTCTGAATGGTCCCGGTGAGCTTGGCCCGCGGTATTCCTTTTTTCTCGGCGGCGGCGACGTAGAACGCCAGCAGGATCGCTGCCGTTCCGTTGATGGTCATGCTGGTGCTGAGCTTGTCCAGCGGGATGTTGTCGAACAGGATCTCGAAGTCGGCCAGGGTGTCGACCGCGACGCCGACTCGGCCCACCTCCTCGCCGAACTCGGGATCGTCGGAGTCATACCCGCACTGGGTGGGCAGGTCGAGCGCCACCGACAGCCCGGTCCCGCCCTGCTCCAACAGGTAGCGGTAACGGCGATTGGATTCCTCGGCGGTGCCGAACCCCGAGTATTGGCGGAAGGTCCAAAGCTTGCCCCGGTAGCCGGACGCGAAGTTACCCCGGGTGAAGGGAAACTCCCCCGGCTGCGGAGGCTCCGCGCTGACGTCCGCCGGCTCATAGACCGGCTGCAACGGAATACCTGACGGAGTGTGGGCCGTATTATCCATCGGTGAATAACGTACTTGCAAAAAAAGAGAATGCCAATACCGCATAGTTGACCTGGCCAAACATGCGTACTTGGTCCTCGATCGGCTACACCCGGCAGAGGATTTCGCCGTGCGGGATGGCGATCCAGCCGTCCGGCGCCGCGGCCCATTCCCGCCACGCCGCGGAGATCTCTTCGAGTTGCGCGGTCGTCGCCAGGCCCAGATCGAGCAGGTCTCGCGCGACCCGCGAGTGCAGTATCCGGTCGGCCCACATGCCGCCCCACCATTCGCGCGTCGCCGGCGTCGCGTAGCACCACAGGCTGCCCGTCGGCGTCACGTCGGCGAAACCCGCCTGCTGGGCCCAGGACAGCAACCGCCGCCCCGCATCGGGTTCGCCGCCGTTCGCGCGAGCGGCCCGCTCGTAGAGCTCGCGCCACAGCTCCAGCGCAGGCAACTGCGGGAACCAGACGAAGCCCGCGTAGTCGGCATCCCGGGCCGCCACGACGCCCCCGGGTGCGCACACCCGTTTCATCTCCCGCAGTGCCCCCGCCGGGTCAGCGACGTGTTGCAGCACCTGGTGCGCGTGCACGATGTCGAATGCGCCGTCCGGAAAGTTCAGCCGGTGCACGTCGGCGGTCGCGAACGACACGTTCACCAGGCCACGCTGCTCGGCCTCCGCTCGGGCGACGCCGAGCACGTCGGCCGACTGGTCGACGGCCGTCACCAGTCCCGGTGCGACACGGGCGGCCAGGTCAGCGGTGATCGTCCCGGGCCCGCATCCGATATCCAGTACCGACGAGCCGGACTTCAGGTGGGGCAGCAGGTAGGCCGCCGAATCTTCCGCGGTCCGCCGCTGGTGACTGCGGAGCACCGATTCGTGGTGCCCGTGCGTGTAGGTGGTCCCGCGTTCGTCCGTCATGCCTGAAGCGTATCCGTGAATCCATACTTTGAAATGGATATCTCAATATATGAGATCAGTCCACCGGCACGTTGAGGATCGGACGGTCGACCGCGGCACCGGGGCCATCGAAGTGCCACCACTCCCCGGAGTAGGGGGCGAGCCCGCCGTACTTCATGGCGTCCCGCAGCGCGGCCCGGTTCGCCTGGGCGTCGGCGCTGATCCCTTGGGTTGCGAAAGCGTTTGCGCGCGAGGAGAAATCGTCGAAGTCGGTGCCCATGTCCGCCAAGCAGAGCCCCCCGGCGTGCAGCCCGGACGCGCACGGCTGCTGCGTCGTCGTCAACGTCACGTCCACTGAGCGCCCCGACTCGTGACTGTGCGCATACTGCCCGGGCCGGGCGACCCACGCCGGGTTGGGCACGACGTTGAACATCTTGACCTGGACGTCGTGGGGCCGGTAGCAGTCCCAGAACACGAGCAGGTGCCCCTGCGGGCGCAGTGCCGTCGCGGCCGTCGCCAGTCCGGACGCCATCGACTGGTGCACCAGGCATCGGGCGTCGGAGGGGTACAGCTGCGTGTGGGTGAAGTTGTTAGTGGTCGCGTAGCGCAGGTCGATGATGGCGTCGGGGACCGCGGTGCGGACGTCGACGAACCCGGCGGCGCGAGCCGCATCACTTACCGCCGGGACATCTGGACTCGCCTGGGCGGTTCCGATCCCGGAGACCGCGACCGCTAACGCAAGGGCGGGGCGCAAGTGACGCATCCGATCATTGTCGCGGCTGGCCGCGCCGGGTCGCGTTAACTGCTAGGAGATGTCGCCCTCGACATAGCGTTGCAGGTTCGGCGCCATCGCCGCCACCACCTCATCCTCGGGCATCGACGCGATCGGCTCCATCTTCCAGACGTAGCGCAACAGTGCGAAGCCGATCAGCTGGGTGGCGATCAAACCACTGCGCCGCAGTCGTTCGTCCTCGTCGGCGCCCAGGGTGGAACCGCCGATCAGTCCGCGTTCGACGATCAGCCGCAGTTTGTCTCGGGTCTTGTCCTCGTGGGCGGCGGTCAACACCACCGCCCGCAGGATCGGCCCGACCTCCTCGTCGGTCCACGTGTCCAACACGGTGCGGATCAGTTGCCGACCCAGGTCGGCCTTGGGCGTCGCCCACGTCGCTGCCACCGCATCCAGCCATTTCTGTGGCGGCGTGGTGGCCGCATCGAGCAGGCCCTCCTTGGAGCCGAAATAGTGATAGATCAGCGCCGGGTCGACGTCCGCGCTACGGGCGACGGCACGAATGGCCGTGCCGGCCCAGCCATGTTCGGCGAATTCGTCGCGGGCCGCGGCCAGAATGCGCGCCGCCAGCACGCCGCGCTCGTCGCGCGGGCCGGGGGTGATCGATCGCTGCGCCACCGTCCCACCATACCCGAAGTTTCACCTTGCGTTGAGACTAGTTTCAACGTAGCGTGAAACTATGACCACCCTCAATGGCCCGCAGACCACCGGCCGGGAATACCGGAACCTCAGCGAGCCGCGGTACGCGTCGCGCACCGACATCAACACCGCGATCAGAATGCGAGACGGCGCAACGCTTTTGGCCGACGTTCACCGGCCCGACGCCGACGGCCGCTTCCCGGCGCTGTTGGCCGCCTCGCCGTATCCGCGCCAGATGCAGGACCTCGGCGCCCCGGCGGGTTTCATCGAGGCCGGCAAAACGGACTTCTGGGTGCCGCGCGGCTACATCCACGTCATCGCCAACCTACGCGGCACCTGCGGCTCCGAGGGCACGTTCAATTTCTTCGATGCACAGGAACGCCGGGACGTGCACGACCTGGTGGAGTGGACCGCCGCTCAGCCGTGGTGCGACGGAAACGTTGGCATGATCGGCATCAGTTATTTCGCGATGACCCAACTGGAGGCCGCCGTCGAGCGGCCGCCGCATCTCAAAGCGATCTTTCCCCTCGCCGTGACGAGCGACCTGTACGAGGGCGCCAACCACCACGGGCTGTTGAGTTCATCGTTCATTACCCCGTTTCTCGCCATGATGGGCCTGACCTCCGACCGCAGCGACAAGCTGTGGCGCAGCAAGCCAGTCGGGTTGGCACGGCGCGTCCTCAACACTCCGGGCGTCCACAAGAAATTCGAGACCATGAACGGCGAGGCAGCGGTAACCATGCTGCGCCAATTGCTCAGGCTGCCACACAATCCGCACCCATGGGACGAACTATGGCAGGAGGCGGTGGTCAAGCACCCGACGCGGGACGAGTGGTGGGAGGAACGAAACCTGTTGCCACTGCTCAAGAAAATCGATATCCCGGTCTACTTGGGGTGTGATTGGCAGAACGTGCCACTACACCTGCCATCGACCTTCGCCGCTTGGAACGCGTTGTCGGACACCACGTGTGTGCGGATGGTGATGCTCGGCGAGTACGGGCTGACCTGGCCGTGGGAAAGCATGCACACCGAGGCGTTGGCCTGGTATGACCACTGGTTGAAGGGGCGCGACACCGGGATCACCGACGGGCCGCCGGTCCGCTACTTCCTGCCGGGCGCCGACGAGTGGCATACCGCCGACTCCTGGCCGCCGAAGGCATTGCATCGGGAGTTGGCCCTGCGCGCCGACGGTGGTTTGGACGCCGACGAGGGCGAGCCGGGCGTTCGCGAATTCATGGTGCTGGGGTCGGGCCTTGGCCGCGTCAAGCCCAGCGAGATCGATCCGCCGTCGCTGCTGGTGTGGACCAGCGCGCCGCTGAGCATGGACGTCGATGTAGTCGGCGATATCGAGCTGCGGCTGGTGGCCTCGGCGACGGCGATGGACACCGCGTGGATTGCGACCCTGCAGGATGTGGCACCCGACGGGGAAACGAGCGACGTGACCGCGGGCTGGTTGCGCGCCAGCCTGCGCGAGGTCGACGACGCGGCCAGCCGGCCCGGCGCGCCGGTCCTACCCTGCCGCAACCCGCAAGCGGTGCCCCCGGGAGAGGATGTCGAGTATCGAATCCCGTTGGTTCCCAACGCCCGCCGGTTCAAGGCGGGCCACCGCATTCGGCTGACGCTGACCAGCGACGACCAAGACCCCTCGACGCCGGCAATCATGAACTTCCGGCATGCCAGCGTCGGCACGTCCAGCCTGAACACCGTGCGCTCGTCGTCGCGGCTGTTGCTTCCCGTGCTCGGGTAGCTTCAGGTCTAGATTTCACCGGGACATAACTGGTGAGTCCGCCATCTACGACGAACTGCGCCCCGGTGGCGTATGCCGACTCGTCGCTGACCAAGAGCACAGCCAGGCGACCGTAACGTCTACTTCGAGCGAATGGCGCGACGAGGCTTTGTCACGAGTGGTTTTGCCAAGACCGACGAGATTTCTCATCGAATTACAGGAAGCGCCAACCGTTTAGCCAAATATGGCGCGGTTCGGCTGTGTTTCGCACGTGCAACCGCTTCGGGCGTACCCGCCGCGACAACTCGACCGCCGTCGCTGCCGGCTCCGGGCCCTAGGTCGATTACCCAGTCGGCACCCGCGACCATCCGCATGTCGTGTTCGGCCACCACCACGGTATTGCCCGCGTCGACCAGGCGGTGCAGTTGGCGATCGAGCAGATCCACATCTGCGGGGTGCAGCCCGGTGGTCGGCTCGTCGAGGACGTAGAGGGAATGCCCTCGGCGCGGCCGCTGGAGTTCGGAGGCAAGCTTGATGCGCTGCGCCTCACCACCTGACAGCTCAGTCGCGGGCTGTCCGAGACGGAGATAGCCAAGTCCGACCTCTCGCAACGTGGACAGGCTCCGCGCCGCCTTCGTCACGTCGGCAAGAAAGTCCGAGGCCTCATCGACGGTCATCGCGAGCACGTCGGCGATCGTGCGGCCGCGGTACCGTACCTCGAGTGTCTCGTCGGAGTAACGCGCTCCCTGACACGCCGGGCATGTGGCGTATGTGCCCGGCAGAAACAACAATTCGACCGAGACGAACCCCTCGCCCTGGCAGGTTGGGCAGCGACCTTCGGACACGTTGAACGAAAACCGGCCCGCTGTCCAACCGCGGCGACGGGCCTTCGGAGTCGCGGCGAATTCTTGGCGCACGGCGTCGAACAAGCCGGTATAGGTCGCCAATGTCGAGCGCGGCGTGCGCCCGATTGGGCGCTGGTCGACGGATACCAACCGATTGATCTTCTCGACGCCTTCGACCGTCACGCCGACGCTCGCGTCGCGATCGAGATCGACTACCTCGGAGTCGGTTTCGTCGTCATCGGCATGGGCCGGCTCGGCTGCGCGCCCCGTGCCGAGGTGGCTGTTCACAACGTCGCCGAGGACCTTGACGACGAGCGTCGACTTGCCTGAGCCGGACACCCCGGTGACCGCGGTGTACACACCCAGTGGCAGGTCCACATCAAGGTCGCGCAAATTGTGGAAGCAGATCCCGCGCAGCCGCAACTGCCCGGACTGGGTCCGGGGTTGACGAGGCGGTGGGCTGGCCCCGTCGAAAAGGTACCGGCGAGTGACCGATTTCTCGATGTCGGCGAGGCCCGGCACCGGGCCGCTGTAGAGCACACTGCCGCCAAGCTCCCCGGCCCCGGGTCCGACGTCGACGATCCAATCGGCACGGCGTACCACGTCCATGTCGTGCTCGACTACGAATAAGGAATTGCCCGCGCGCCGTAGGCGATCGAGTACGTCGAGTAGCGGTTCGGCGTCGGCCGGGTGCAGTCCCGCCGACGGCTCGTCGAGCACATAAAGCACGCCGAACAAGCCGGCGCGCAGCTGGGTGGCCAGCCGCAACCTCTGCAATTCGCCGGGTGACACTGTCGGGGTGCGGCGACTAAGCGTGAGATAGCCAAGGCCGAGATCGAGGAGTACCTGCACGCGGGCGACGAGGTCGGCGGCGATCATCGTCGCCACTTCCGTCAGTTCACCGGATTCCGTTGACTCGTACGCGGCGGCGGCATCCTTCCGAGAAGCCGTCGGGCGCAGGGCGTCAGCAAGCTCGGCCAACGGCATCCCCGCGTAGTCGGCGATGGTGCGCCCGGCGAATGTCACCCTCAGCGCCTCCGGCCGCAGCCCAGATCCGTCGCACAGTGGGCATTCGACGCTGTCGACGAATTGCAGCACGCGGCGACGCATCATCGCGCTATGGGAGTTGGCCAACGTGTGGCGGACGTGGCGTTCGGCGCTGGAGAACGTCCCGTTGTAGTAGTAGTCGGCCTGCACGGGATGCTGGCGCGGGTCGATTTCGACGGTGGGCTGCTCATCGGTGAACAGGATCCAATTGCGCTGACGCTTGGGAAGTTTTCGCCACGGTTTGTCGATGTCGTACCCCAGCGTGACCAGAATGTCGCGTAGGTTTTGGCCCTGCCACGCGCCCGGCCACGCGGCGACGGCGCCTTCGCGGATGGTCAGCGAAGGGTCCGGTACCAGTGTCTCTTCGGTCACCCGATGGATTCGCCCCAACCCGTGGCATTCGGGGCACGCCCCCACCGCCGTGTTCGGGGAGAACGCATCGGAGTCCAGTCGTTCCGTGGTCCCCGGCGGGTACGTTCCCGCGCGGGAGAACAACATCCTCAGCAGGTTCGACAGGGTGGTGACGGTGCCGACCGTCGACCTCGACGTCGCCGAACCGCGGCGCTGCTGCAATGCGACGGCGGGCGGTAGGCCGGTGATGTCATCTACCTTCGGCGCGCCGGCTGGCAGCAGCAGGCGACGGGCGTAAGGGGCGACCGATTCGAAATAGCGGCGCTGGGCCTCGGCATAGATGGTCCCGAAGGCCAACGACGATTTTCCGGATCCGGAGATCCCGGTGAACGCGACCAGCGCGTCGCGGGGCGCTACGACGTCGACACCACGCAGATTGTGGACTCGCGTCCCGTAGACGCGCACACATGAGTCGATTTCTTCCGTGCGCAGGTCGGGCTTCGCTGTCATCGTGTTCACAGGAATACCCGTGCTGGCGCCGCGCAAGCATGATGTTTGCTGCTCGCCCTCGCAGCGCCCCTATATTGCTACGGCGGCCGCGTAGACCGAGACTGTGGCGCTTGCCTAGTTCTTCAAGGAGACCCGTCTCCGCAGAGGGGACGCCAGTGCCGCCGCGGCCACGCTGGTCAGCGCCGCCACCGAAGGCTTGGGTGACCAGCGCAGAGCAGACATCGCCCACCGGATCGGCTTGTCGAGCTGCGGATCCGAGCCGTTGTGGTTCGTGACCCGTGTGAGTAACCCGAGAACTCGGGGTCAATCCGAAAATCCGCCACCCGTCGTGACCGTGCGGATGTCAGACGCTTGTGGGGGTCCCACCGCAATCCGTTGAACCTCTTGAACCAGAACGTGATTCGAAAGCCCGGCGAAGGCGATCGCGGGGTCGCGGGGCCACGAGAGACCGTTCTGATAGCTCCTCTCGAGGTTGAGGGAGCGGCCGACAATTATCTGTCACGCCAATCTGACTGATCCGCGAGCGCTGGAAGCCAGTTGGCTGGCGTGCGTGAGAGCGGTTAGTGCATCGATGTCGCGGGTCAGCTGGCGGTAGAGGACGGCCGGTCCAAGCCATCTGCCCACAAGACTGCGGAGTGCCAGTGGGTTGAGTGGCCGCTCGGGAGGATCGAGCAGAATCGACTGGAGTGTGCGTACAGCGAGTTCGATGAGGTCGTCCATCGCAGCGTGGTCGAAGCCATGGGCGGCCCAGTCGACGTCATATCGTCGGAACATTTCTCGTCCGAGACCAAATGCCGCACCGGCGGTGAAGGAGGCCGACGTGCCACCCGGTAGCCGTGAATGTAGGACGCGCGCCATCAGCGGGTCGTCGGCGAACTCCTCGGCCGCGAATGCTACGCCCTCGACGACGGCAGCCGCCGGATTTGTCCACCCACGCAGGTGATCGGCTAAACGATCGAGAAAGCCGTTAGCCGAACGCATTTGGCTGCCGACCACAAGCGCTTCAGCCCCGGGAAAGTAACGGTAGATGGTCTGGCGGCTTACTCCCAGAACGCGGGCCAAGTCGCTGACGCGGATAGCCGATCCACCTTCGGCGACCAAGGAGTCAACCGCGTCCAGAATCCTGTTGACGGCTTCCTCATCGGAGGCCGGCGTGTGGCCCGACCATCCATGGCTACGCAAGGTTAAGGCCCATCATCGTGCTCCAGTTCGGTGTGACGTGACAACCTATCGCTAAAAGTATTGCGAGCTGGGGCCAGGGTCAACGATATCTTGTCGCTTCGCACGTGCCAGTCCATGCGAAATCTCAGCAATACGCGCTCACCTGCCGCGCTGAAGTTCTTGTTCACCACACCGCGGGGATCCGCGACTGTCGACGACTGACGCGACATTCTGCTCTGATTTGTCTTGTCAGTTGGCGCTAGGTCTGCTGTGATACAGCCAAGGAATCGGCAGGTTTCACTGCACCAGGAGAACGGACCATGACCGTGACTGAGGTCAACGACATTCGGTACGACCCCTACGATGTGGGACTTCTGGCCGATCCCTACCCGACGTTCCGGCGGCTGCGCGAGGAGTCGCCGCTGTACTACAACGAGCAATACGATTTCTATGCGCTCAGTCGTTTCCAGGACGTGAGTCGTGCGCTTGTCGACACCGCCACGTTCAGTTCAGCCCGCGGAATGATCCTCGAAGTGATCAAAGCGAACATCGAAATACCGCCCGGGATCATCGTTTTCGAAGACCCACCGGTTCATGACATCCATCGCAAATTGCTCGCGCGGATGTTCACCCCCCGCAAGATCGCCGAACTCGAGGACAAGATTCGCGCATTTTGCGCACAATGTCTCGACCCTCTCGTCGGGACTGGACGTTTCGATTTCATCGCCGATCTCGGCGCTCAGATGCCGATGAGAGTCATCGGAATGCTGGTCGGCATTCCCGAAGACGCCCAAGAACATGTCCGGGAACGCTCGAATGCCTCGTTGCTCACCGAGGCCGGCCAACCCATGACACTGGCCTCGGAAGGCGTCCACTACGACGAGGTGTTCGCCGCCTATCTCGACTGGCGCGCCGAACACCCCTCCGACGACATCACGACCGAACTCCTCAACGTCGAATTCGACGACGAGACAGGAGTCCGCCGAACCCTGACTCGCGACGAAATCCTGCTTTACATCAGCCTCGTCGCCTCCGCAGGCAACGAGACCACCACCCGACTCCTCGGCTGGGCCGGAAAAGTCCTCGCCGACCACTCCGACCAGCGGCGCGAAATCGCAGCCGACCATCGGTTGATTCCGCAGACGATCGAGGAGCTGCTGCGCTACGAACCCCCCGTACCGCACCTCGCCCGCTACGTCACCCGTGATACCGAGTGGTACGGCCACACAGTGCCCGAAGGCAGCGTCATGATGCCGCTGATCGCATCAGCGTGCCGCGACCATCGCCAATTCCCGCCTGACGGAGACCGGTTCGACATTCATCGCCAGCCGCGTCAGCACCTGGCATTCAGCGTGGGAGCTCACTTCTGCCTAGGAGCGGCACTCGCCAGGCTGGAGGCACGAATCGCGCTCGAGGAAATTTTCAAGCGCTTCCCCGAATGGGACATCGACACCCAGAACGCACACTTGTCATCAGCGTCGGCTGTCCGAGGCTGGGAATCGATGCCCGCGTTCATCTAGCTCAGACGCATCGGCACGGATTCCAGGCCCGCGGATGCTCAGAGGACCACTCCGTGTCATCAAGACTGGTGGCCAGGGGCGGGATCGAACCGCCGACCTTCCGCTTTTCAGGCGGACGCTCGTACCGACTGAGCTACCTGGCCGGAAGGCATGTAGTGCCTCGCCGAGTTGGCGACCCTGACGGGACTCGAACCCGCGACCTCCGCCGTGACAGGGCGGCGCGCTAACCAACTGCGCCACAGGGCCTTGCTGCTGCTCCGCGTCGCCGCGTCGCGTACCCCCAACGGGATTCGAACCCGTGCTACCGCCGTGAAAGGGCGGCGTCCTAGGCCACTAGACGATGGGGGCCAGAACCGAATCACTCCGGGGTACTCGCAACGTGGTTTCGTTAGGAGCCACGTCAGCTTAGGTCACTGTGTGCCCAATCCTCAAACGAGCCGGGTTTGTGGCCCAAGTATCCTGAATCTCCGCGGCCCCTATAGCTCAGTTGGTAGAGCTACGGACTTTTAATCCGCAGGTCCTAGGTTCGAGTCCTAGTGGGGGCACCGAAGCGTTTTTGGCCTCGGTCGATCGGCACTCAGCGCCCGAGCACCGCGCTGCTGTAGGTGACATCGGCGAAGGCTTGGGCGACCTCGTCGTCGGCGTAGACGAAGCCGTTGGCCGCGTGCAGTTCCGCGACCGTGCGCGACGACGTCCGCCAACCACGCTCGTCGAGGTGGTCGACGATGTGGCTGCGCTCCCCGTGATAGACGAGGTCGTTGAAGTCGACCTCGAACCCGAGCTCGCTCATCCGGTCGTGGTGGGCGCGCCAGCGGGGGTCGGCGAAAACGGCGGTGTCCGGCACGAAGTCGAAGGCCAGCCGGCTGCCGGGAGCGCTCAACGCGGTGATGTTGTCGAACAGCGCGTCCTGGGCCGCCTCGGGCAAATACACCAGTAGACCCTCGGCGCTCCACGCCGACGGAGCCTGCGGATCGAATCCGGCGGCGCGCAGCGCCGTGGCCCAGTCGTCACGCAGGTCGATGGCGACGGTGCGCCGCTCGGCAGTCGGCTCGGCGCCCAGATCGTCCAGGGTCAGCGTCTTGAATTCGATGACCTGCGGCATGTCGACCTCATAGACGACGGTGCCCGCCGGCCACGGCAGGCGGTAGGCGCGCGCGTCAAGCCCCGACGCCAGGATCACCGCCTGGCTGATCCCGCTCCGCGTTGCGTCCAAGAAGAAGTCGTCATAAAACCTTGTGCGGCAAGCCATCCCCCGCGCCATCCGGTGCGGATCGAACTCGGAAGCCCCACCGGCCGGGATCTCGCCGTTCACCAGCCGGACGTAGACGTCGATCCCGACGGCGCGCACCAGCGGCGCCGCATAGGGGTCGTCGATCAGCTTCGCGTCGGAGGACAGGGCGCGCTGGGCGGCGACCATCGTCGCCGTCGCACCCACGCTCGTCGCCAGGTCCCAACGGTCTCGATCGGTGCGCGCCATGGTGCTCCCTCATCCCGACCAATTAAATAGATGATCTAGTCAGTATCACAGGACTCAGTCCCGAAGCCCGCGGGACTACCCTCCGGCCTATGACCGACTTCGCCCAGCGGACGATCGACCTGGCCCGGCGCAACGTCGCGGAGGGCGGTCGGCCGTTCGCGACGGTGATCGTCAAAGACGGGGAGGTCCTCGCCGAGAGCGCCAACAAAGTGGCCCAGACGCACGACCCGACGGCCCACGCGGAAATCCTGGCCATCCGGGAGGCGTGCATGAAGCTGGGCACCGAGCACCTGGTCGACTGCACGATCTACGTGATGGCCCATCCGTGTCCGATGTGCCTCGGCTCGCTGTACTACTGCTCGCCCAAGGAAGTCGTCTTCCTGATCACCCGCGAGGCCTACGAGCGGTACTACCTCGATGACCGCAAGTACTTCGAGGTCTCCACCTTCTACGACGAATTCGCCAAGAGCTGGGACCGGCGACGTCTGCCAATGCGCTACCAGCCCCAAGAAGGCGCGCTGGAGGTGTACCGGCTCTGGAACGAGGGCAACGGTGGTCAGCGCCGGTCCACGGTCGTCCCGTCATCCTAGGAAGCCCGAGCAAGCAGCCGTTGGCAGCGCCGCGCAGCTTGAATACTATTTGCGTATGCATGCAGGTAGTAGCGAAGGCCGGTTGCCGGACGATCAGGCGAGTCTGGTGGTTGAGGTCTTCCGGATGCTGGCCGACGCCACCCGCGTGCAGGTGCTGTGGTCGCTGACCGACCGCGAGATGTCGGTCAACGAACTCGCCGAACACGTCCGCAAGCCGGCGCCGTCGGTCTCCCAGCACCTGGCGAAGCTGCGGATGGCGCGCTTGGTCCGCACCCGCCGGGAGGGAACCACCATCTTCTACAGCCTCGAAAACGACCACGTCCGTCAGCTCGTCATGGACGCGGTCTTCAACGCCGAGCACGCGGGTCCGGGCGTGCCCGGCCATCACCGCAGGGATGGCGGCCTGAAGGCGGTCGCCGAATCAGCGCCCACACAGAGCCGGCGGGGCAGCGGCACCAAGTGAATGAGAAGTTGGCACAACGCCTTTGACCCAGGGAGACGCATCATGACCGAGCAGCACACACATGACGCGCCGCACGCGCACGAACACGAGCACGGCGACGTCACCCACGCGCACGCACACATCGCGCATGAACACGACCACGTCCAGCATGAACACGCCCACGGCCACGCCGACGGCACCGAGCACAGCCATCCGCACGTGCACCAGGCGGGCCTGGAGGACGTGCACGGTCACGTCCACTAGAGGGCGCTAAACCTGGGGGCAGTAGTGGCTTGGGTCGCCGCGCCGGTCCAGCGGCGGCAGGTTGCGTGCCGGCGTCTGGGGCAGCGGCGCGTCGGGCGGGATGCGCCCGGAGGCGCGGTCTAGGCCGGCACGGGCCCGCGGGTGCTTGCGGTACCTGGGCGGTACAAACGCGAAGATCAGCCGCACCAGCTTGCCGAAGCGCCGGTGCAACCACTCGTCGCGGTCGGTCCACTGAAAGCCCAACCGTTCGCGAACGGCTGGGTGGTACAAGCCGACTGTGAGCCAAACGAAGAACGGCCGCGACAGCTTGGTCAGGCCACCCCACAGCCAATCCGGCAGCCACGGAGCGATCGGCAGCTTGTCATATATGGTCAGGTCGAGCACTGCCCGCGTCGCGTAATTGTCCTCTAACACGTTGCGGCACATGTGGTCCCAGTAGGCCTGAAACTCTTCCCAGGTCTTTGGCACCGGACGCATGCTCATGCCGTACATCCGGTACCACTGAATGTGTTCGTCGAAGAGTTGCCGCTTTTCGGCTTCGGTCAGACCGCCGCCGAACCGTTCGGCCACCAGGATTGTTCCCATGAAGAAAGTGGAGTGTGCCCAATAAAAGACGTCGGGGTTCAGTGCGTGATACCGACGCCCTTGGTCATCCACACCCTTGATGTCGGTGTGGTAGTCGCGGACCTCGGCACCCGTCGTCGGAGCGCGGTCTCCGTCGAAGACCACCCCGCCGATCGGGTACAGCGACCGCATCACCCGCGGCAACGGTTCCCGGAAGAACGTCGAGTGTTGCTCGACGGCGGCGCCCAACTGGGGATGCATGTTCTGCATGGATCCCGCGAACGGCCCCTGCAGCATGCCGCGCCAGTCGCCGAAGTACCGCCAGGTCAGCGATTCGGGGCCGAGCGGGAGTGGTGGCGCGTCGTAACCGAGGGGCGACACCGGGCAGCCGCCGGCCACACCGGGCACCTCGTCCTCGGGTGTAGCCGAAGCGACGTCGCTGGTCAGCGGACAGGGTCCGGACGTATGTTGAGGCACTATTGGGTTCCTGTAGGTATCTGCAAATCTGACTACACGCGTTGTCAATTTAAAGCTTAGGAGCGATGTGCAGTCCGGTCAACGACGGGGCCGTTGGACCGGCGTCCCCTTGGGGGATCGCCTTGCCCTCCGCCGCGACGACCTCATCGCCGCCGGTGTCCAATTGCTCGGCAGCGACAGTCGACCGGCGTTGACCGTGCGTGCCGTGTGCCGCAAAGCCGCGCTGACCGAACGCTACTTCTACGAAAGCTTTTCGGACCGCGACGAATTCGTGCGCGCGGTCTACGACGACGTATGTACGCGCGCAATGAATACCCTCACCTCCGCGAACACCCCACGCGAGGCCGTCGAAAAGTTCGTCGAGCTCATGGTCGACGACCCGATCCGTGGGCGCGTGTTGTTGCTGGCCCCGGCGGTCGAGCCGGTATTGACGCGCTCGGGTGCGGAGTGGATGCCCAGCTTCATCGAACTGCTCCAGCGCAAGTTGTCGCGGATCGGCGATCCCGTGCTGCAGAAGATGATCGCCACCAGCCTGGTCGGCGGCCTGTCCAGCCTGTTCACCGCATACCTGAACGGCCAGCTCGGCGCGACGCGCAAACAATTCATCGACTACTGCGTCGACATCCTGTACATCACGGCGGCCCCGTACGTGCCCGCCCCAGACCTGGGTTAAGCGCGGCTGTCTGTTTACCGACCGTGGCGCGCCGGCAACTCGTAAAACGTGCACTTGTGGACCGCGCGGCGCGCAGAATATGGCATCTAACCGTTACCGCGGCGCGCGGCCGGGCAGCTTGATGCTACTGATGTACACAGATATATTGACTGCTACCCGTCGACACAGATAACTGGAGGCCCCATGTCAGCGGAGCTGACAAACCTACAGCTGCTACACGAGCTCGAACCGGTGGTCGAGAAGTGCCTCAACCGGCACGAGAGCATGCACAAGAACTGGAACCCGCACGACTACATCCCGTGGTCGGACGGCAAGAACTTCTACGCGCTGGGCGGGCAGGACTGGCACCCCGAGGAGAGCAAGCTCTCCGATCTCGCCCAGGTGGCGATGGTGCAGAACCTGATGACGGAAGACAACCTGCCGTCATATCACCGCGAGATCGCGATGAACTTCGGCCTGGACGGCCCGTGGGGCCAGTGGGTTAACCGGTGGACCGCCGAGGAGAACCGGCACGGTATCGCGCTGCGTGACTACCTGGTGGTGACCCGTGCGGTCGACCCGGTCGAACTGGAGAAACTGCGCATCGAGGTGGTGAACCGCGGCTTCAGCCCCGGCCAGAACCAGCAGGTTCGGGCCGACCTGTTCGCCGAGAGCCTGTTCGACTCCGTCATCTACGTGACCTTCCAGGAGCTGGCGACCCGCATTTCGCACCGCAACACCGGCAAGGCCTGCAACGAGACCATCGCCGACCAATTGCTGGCGAAGATCTCCGCCGACGAGAACCTGCACATGATCTTCTACCGGGACGTCAGCGAGGCCGGGTTTGAGATCGCGCCCAACCAGGCAATGAAAGAGCTGCACAAGGTGCTGCGCAACTTCCAGATGCCGGGCTACCAGGTTCCCGAGTTCCGGCGCAAAGCCGTCTTCATCGCCGTCGGGGGGGTCTACGATCCCCGCATCCACCTCGACGACGTCGTCATGCCCGTCCTGAAGAAATGGCGCATCTTCGAGCGCGAGGACTTCACCGGTGAGGCGGCGGCGATGCGCGACGACCTCGCCCTGCTGATCAAGGAACTCGAGCAGGCCTGCGACAAGTTCGAGATCTCGAAGCAGCGCCAGCTCGAGCGGGAAGCCCGAACCGGCAAGAAGACCACCGCGTTCGAGCTGCATCAAACCGCCGGCAAGCTGGCTATGAGCCGCCGGTAACTCAGCGTTGCGCATCGGTCCCATCACGCTCGCCAGCCCGGTGGTGCTGGCCCCAATGGCGGGCGTGACCAACGTTGCCTTTCGAACCCTGTGTCGTGAACTAGAGCAGTCGAAGGTCGGCACGGTCAGCGGGCTCTATGTCTGCGAGATGGTGACGGCGCGGGCGCTCGTCGAACGCCACCCGGTCACCATGCACATGACCACCTTCGCGCCGGACGAGTCGCCGCGCTCGTTGCAGCTCTACACGGTCGATCCGGCGACCACGTACGCCGCGGCCAAGATGATCGCCGACGAGGGCCTGGCCGATCACATCGACATGAATTTCGGCTGTCCGGTGCCCAAGGTCACCAAACGCGGCGGCGGGGCCGCACTGCCGTACAAGCGTCGGCTGTTCGGGCAGATCGTCGCCGCGGCGGTGCGCGCAACCGAAGGCACCGACATCCCGGTGACCGTCAAATTCCGCGTCGGCATCGACGACGAGCACCACACCCACCTCGATGCCGGCCGCATCGCCGAATCGGAGGGCGCCGCCGCGGTCGCGCTGCACGCCCGCACGGCGGCGCAACGCTACTCGGGCACCGCAGATTGGGAGCAGATCGCCCTGCTCAAACAACACGTGACCACGATCCCGGTGTTGGGTAACGGCGACATCTACGACGCGAGTGACGCGCTGGCGATGATGGCCAGCACCGGATGCGACGGCGTCGTCATCGGCCGCGGCTGCCTCGGCCGGCCCTGGCTTTTCGCCGAACTCTCGGCCGCGTTCACCGGCAGCCCGGCTCCCGTCCCGCCCACGCTGGGCGAGGTAGCCGACATCGTTCGCCGGCATGGGCGGTTGCTGGCCGCGCACTTCGGCGAGGACAAGGGCATGCGCGACATTCGCAAGCACATCGGCTGGTACCTGCACGGCTTCCCGGCCGGCTCGGAGCTGCGGCGCGCGCTGGCGATGGTCAAGACGCTCGACGAACTCGATTCGCTGCTAAGCCAATTGGACGGGCGTGTGCCCTTCCCGGACGCGGCGAGCGGCCCCCGGGGCCGGCAGGGCTCGCCCGCCAGGGTGGCACTGCCCGAGGGCTGGCTGGCCGACCCGGATGACTGCACCGTGCCGGCCGGCGCCGACGTGATGCACTCCGGAGGCTGATCGACCGCGCGAAATCGCGTCCGGACAGATAACTCAGTACGATGTGGACCTTGCTGCATTGCGCGTTGCTGCGGCGGATCGGTAACGCGCCGCTGCCCGGGCGCGACAAAGGAGTGCGACCCACGGGTGGCATGGGCCGCAGCGCTGATATGCCAAGCGTTGGGCCGACATTGCGCACGGATACGCTGACAGCCGCATCAGAGCTTCGGAGGCCGGTAAGACATGCGTGACGCCGAGGACGACGCCACTCGCGGCGCCCGGCGCGCTGCGCTTGGCGCGGCCCCCTGGGAGCGGTTCTCGGAGCCCCCGGCTGACTACAGTCGCCATCTCTGGCAGACCGAGACCGCGGTCGAGCCGGTCCCGTCCCGAGCCGCCGACGACGAAGAATCCGGATCCCACACCGCGGGCGGAGTCAGCGTCGCCGACCTGATCGCGAAACTCGGCGCCCCGTCGACCGGCCGGTCCACCCACCGTCGCGCCGAGCCGGACGTCGAACCGGTCATTGAACCGACGCCAGCCGAATCGGACGTGCCGGTGGAGCTGCAGAAAACCCAGGTGATCGAGGACCTGGCCTATTCGCTCGACGCGGTCTCGGAGCTCCCCGACCTCGACGCCGCCGAGCATCCGAGCGGCCAGGAATCCTCATCCGACGAGCCTCGCGACGCTCAGCGGCGGACATCCCGGCGCCGCAGGCCGATGCTGCTGGCCGCGCGCTCGGTGGCGGCGCTGCTCGCGGCGCTTACCCTGGCCATGACCGGCGGGGCGTGGCAATGGAGCACATCGAAGAACGCCCGGCTCAACACCATCAACGCTCTCGACCAGGACTCCAGCGACATCCGCGACCGCAACGGCCAATACGGGGACGAAGACTTCTTGATCGTCGGCCTTGACTCGCGCGCCGGTGACAACGCGAACATGGGCGCCGGCAGCACCGACGACGCGGATGGCGCCCGTTCGGACACCGTGATGCTGGTCAACATCCCGGCCAACCGCAAACGCGTGGTGGCGGTGTCATTCCCGCGCGACCTGGCGATCACCCCGATGCAGTGCGAGGCGTGGAACCCGGACACGGGTAAATACGGGCCCCTCTACGACGCGAAGACCAAATCCTGGGGCCCGAAAATGGTCTACACCGAGACCAAACTGAACTCGGCATTCGCCTTCGGCGGCCCGAAGTGTCTGGTCAAGGAGATCCAGAAGCTATCCGGTTTGAACATCAACCGCTTCATCGCCGTCGACTTCGCGGGGTTCGCCAAGATGGTCGACGCCCTGGGCGGTGTGGAGGTGTGCTCGAAAACCGCGCTGCATGACTACGAGCTCGGCACGGTGCTCGATCACGGTGGCCGCCAAGTCTTGGACGGCTCGACCGCCCTGAATTACGTGCGAGCCCGCCAGGTCACCACCGAAACCAACGGGGACTACGGGCGGATCAAACGCCAGCAGCTGTTCCTGTCCTCGCTGCTGCGCTCGCTGATCTCCGAGGACACGCTGCTCGACCTCAACAAGCTCAACAATGTCGTCAACATGTTCATCAGCGACACCGTCGTCGACAACGTGCAGTCGAAAGACTTGATCCAACTCGGTCAGTCGTTGCAGGGCATGGCGGCCGGGCACGTCACGTTCGTCACCGTGCCGACCGGCGTCACCGACCAGAACGGCGACGAGCCGCCGCGCATGGCCGACATGCGGGCACTGTTCGACGCCATCATCAACGACGATCCGCTGCCCGAGGAAAACGACCAGAACGCAAAGAGTCTCGGAACTTCCGATGACAAGTCCGAGCAGATGAAGGCGCCCGCCACCAAGAATGCGCCGGCCCCCACCCCGGCGCCCGAGGCCCGACACGAGCAGGTCACCACCACCACGCCGAGCGATGTCACGGTGCGCGTCTCCAACGCGACGACGCAGAGCGGCCTGGCGGCCACCGCGACCAGCCAGCTCAAGCGGGACGGCTTCAACGTGATGACCCCGGACGACTACCCGAGCTCGGTGAACACGACGACGGTGTTGTTCTCGCCCGGCAACGAGCAGGCGGCCGCGACCGTGGCGTCTTCCTTCGCCAATGCGAAGGTGCAGCGAGTGTCCGGCTACGGGCAGGTCGTTCAGGTGGTGCTCGGACCCGACTTCAAGTCGGTCGCCACTCCCCAACCGAGCGGCTCGTCGATCAGCTTGCAGATCGAACGCGGCTCGGGCAGCGCCCCGGCCAAGCTGCCCGAGGACCTGACCGTCACCAACGCCGCCGACACCACCTGCGAGTAAGCACGTTTGGCGGCGCTCCACCGCCCGTTTTCTCCGCCGAGAACGTAGGCTTGGCGACATGCGGACCGCCTACCATGAGCAGCTCTCGGAGTTATCCGAGCGGCTCGGCGAGATGTGCGGGCTGGCGGGCATCGCCATGGAGCGGGCCACCCAAGCCCTGCTGCAGGCCGACCTGGTGCTGGCCGAACAGGTGATTTCGGATCACGAGAAGATCGCCACACTCAGCGCCCGCGCCGAGGAAAGCGCCTTCGTGCTGCTGGCCCTACAGGCGCCGGTCGCCGGTGATCTGCGGTCCATCGTGAGCGCCATTCAAATGGTGGCCGACATCGACCGGATGGGCGCGCTGGCCCTGCACGTCGCGAAGATCGCCCGACGCCGGCATCCCCAACACGCGCTGCCCGAAGAGGTCAATGGCTACTTCGCCGAAATGGGCAGGGTCGCAGTCGAATTGGGGAACAGCGCGCAAGAAGTGGTGATGTCTCGCGATCCGGAGAAGGCCGCCCGGATCCGCGAAGAGGACGACGCGATGGACGATCTGCACCGCCATCTGTTCTCGGTGCTGATGGACCGCGAATGGAAGTACGGTGTGGCTGCCGCCGTCGACGTGACACTCCTGGGCCGGTTCTACGAGCGCTTCGCCGACCACGCGGTCGAAGTGGCCAGGCGCGTCATCTTCCAGGCGACCGGCAAGCTGCCCGAAGAGGAAACGAACCCGGCCTCGCAATAACGGATCAGCTCTAGCCGAAGCGGCCGGAGATGTAGTCCTCCGTCGCCTTCTGGCTCGGGTTGGAGAAGATCTTCTCGGTGTCATCGACCTCGATCAACCGCCCCGGCTTTCCGACGGCTTCCAGGTTGAAGAACGCGGTGTAGTCGCTGACCCGCGCCGCCTGCTGCATGTTGTGCGTGACGATGACGATCGTGTAGTCCTGCTTCAGCTCGCTGATCAACTCCTCGATGGCCATCGTCGAGATCGGGTCCAGCGCGGAGCACGGCTCGTCCATGAGCAGCACGTCGGGCTGCACGGCGATCGCCCGCGCGATGCACAAGCGCTGCTGCTGACCACCCGACAATCCGCCGCCCGGCCTGTCCAACCGGTCCTTGACCTCATCCCACAGGTTCGCGCCCCGCAGCGAGTATTCGGCGGTCTCGTCGAGCACCTTGCGATTGCGCACGCCCTGCAGCTTCAAACCCGCCACCACGTTGTCGCGAATCGACATGGCGGGGAACGGGTTCGGTCGCTGGAACACCATTCCGATCGCCCGCCGCACACCGACGGGATCAACCCCGGCGCCGTAGATGTCCTCGTCGTCGAGGAGCACGCTGCCCTCAACCCGGCCGCCGGGGACCACCTCATGCATCCGGTTGAGCGTGCGCAGCACCGTCGTCTTGCCACACCCTGACGGACCGATGAACGCGGTCACACTGCGGGGCAGGATCGACAGCGTCACATCCCCTACCGCGTGGAACGAACCGTAGTAGATGTTGACGGCTTTGAGGTCCAACCGCTTTGCCACTTAGTGCTCCTGCCTATGACTTTCTGGCGCCAAGAAACTTCGCTATCACTCGGGCCCCGATGTTGATGGTGGCGATCACCAGGATGAGGGTTAGGGCGGCACCCCACAACCGATCCGTGGGGACCGGATTCACGCCGGCACCGGCGCTGGTCTGGTTGTACATCATGCCGGGTAGCGTCCCCATGAATCCACTGAAGATGTCGAAGCTCATAGATTGCGAGTAACCGACGAGAATCAGCAACGGGGCCGTCTCGCCCATGACCCTGGCCACCGCCAGCATGATGCCCGTGATGATGCCGGAGACCCCGGTGGGAAGCACCACCCTGACGATCGTCTTCCACTTCGGGATGCCCAGCGCATAACTGGCCTCGCGAAGGTCCACCGGGACGATCCGCAGCATCTCCTCGGTGGCTCGCACGATCACCGGCAGCATCAACAGAACCAGCGCGAGCGACACCGCGAACTCGGAGCGAGGAAGGCCCAACGTCGCCACGAACAGCGCGTAAATGAACAACGCCGCCACGATCGAGGGCACTCCGCTCAGGACGTCCACCATGAACGTGGCCAGCCTGCCCAGCGGCGTGCCGCCCCCATATTCGGCCAGATAGATGGCGAGCATGAGGCCGATCGGGATGGAGATCAGCGCGCATACCACTCCCTGCAAGACGGTGCCGACGATCGCGTGATAGGCGCCGCCGCCGGCCACGAAGGCCGTCATGCCCGCTTGCGAGTGGGTCCACCAAACGGTCGACGCGATCGCCTTGAAGCCCTTGGCGATCACCGAGTAGAGCACCAACAGCAGGGGCGTCACCGCAGTCACCATCGACAGCGAAACCAGCACCACGGCAACATGATCCGTGACCCGGCGGCGCCGGCTCGGCCGGGAGAACGTGCGCGGCTTCAGCGGGCGGTCCAACATCGAGGTCATCGCCCGGCGCCCCATCTGGTTTTGGAGGCGGCGCCGCGCGCCAACGCGTCGACCAGGAAGGTGAGCACGAAGAGCGCCAGCCCCGCGGCGATGTATGCGCCGGCCTTGTATTGGTCATTGAACTGCGCCACGGTGCCCGCGATCTTGGTCGCGACGGTGGAGCCGCCGTCGAACAGCGACCAGCCGAACGCCGCCTGCGTCCCGCGCAAGATGATCAGCAGGGCGACCGTCTCGCCCATCGCGCGGCCCAGTCCCAGCACCGCTGCGCTGATGTATCCCGACCGCCCGAACGGCAGCACGATCGTCTGCACAACCTCCCAACGGGTGGCGCCCAGGGCCAGCGCGGCCTCGACCTGCTCCTGTGGTGCCTGGACGAACACCTCGCGGGTGACGGCGGTGATGATCGGCAGGATCATCACCGCCAGGACGATGCCGCCGGTGAAGATGGTGCCGCCGCCGGCCACCGACGCGTTGCCGTCGGCGAACAGGAAGCACCAGCCCAGGGAGTGGTTCAGCCAGGTGGCCAGCGGTCGCAGCTGCGGCGCCAGCACATGCAGGCCCCACACGCCGTAAATGATGGAGGGGACCCCCGCCAGGAGATCTACGGCGTAGGCCAGCGAGGCGGCGGCGCGCCTCGGCGAGTACTGCGTGATGAAGATGGCGACCCCCAGCGCGACGGGCATGGCCAGGATCAACGCGAACGCCGACACGAACACGGTGACCTTCAGCAGATCGGAGATGCCGAAGTGCATGGCCGACGTGTCGGTGGTGATCCAGTTGCCGCCGTGGACGAAAAAGTTCTCCCGGTTGCGCCTCAAGGCCGGGATGGCCCGCAGTAACAGGAATCCACCGATTGCCCCGATGACGACGACGATCAGCAAGCCTGAGCCCTTGGCCAGCCAACGAAACGCACGATCCCCGACGTGTGGGCGCGCAGCTCCCCACGGGTTGATCGGTATCACCGGCGCCTCCGGGAAGGGCGCGGCGACGGTCGCGCCCGAGCCGGCGTCGATCGGGTTTGGCGTGGTCACTGTGATCCCAGCACAGTTCTCTCGCTCCTTAAGCGCGGGGCCACTTGGTCACTGCAGAGCGTTGATCGCAGCAACCAGTCGCTCTTTGACCTTATCGGGCAGCGGGATATAGCCGGCCGAGGCAAGCTCGGTCTGCCCGCTGCCGGCGGCAACCGTGAGAAAAGACTTGATCGCACCGGAGGTGTCCGGGTCGGAGCCCTTGGAGCACACGATCTCGTAGGTCGCCAGGACGAGCGGGTAGACATTGGGTTCCTGGGAGCGGTACATCGAGTTGAGGTCCAGCACCATGTCGTTGCCGTCGGCCACAAAGTTGGCCGCCTTCACCGCATTGCCGGCCGTCTCGTTGGTGAGCGGAACGGCGACGCCCTTGTTGGTGGCGATCTGGGCGTACGGCATGCCGCCCTGGTCGGCGAAGCCCTTCTCGACGTATCCGATCGCGCCCGGCGTCGCCCGCACGGCTTGGACGACGCCGGCGGACTTCATGGCGCCCTCACCCACCCCGCCCTGAAATTCGGTGCCCACGCCTTTGGTCCAGCTCTGCGGCGCGGCGGCCGTCAGATACTTCTGCACGTTGTCGGTCGTGCCGGACGAATCCGTTCGGTAGATCGGTGCGATCTTGGTATCGGGCAGCACGAGGCCCGGGTTGAGGGCCGCCAGGATGGGGTCATTCCAGGCAGTGATCCTCCCGCTGAAGATCTTGGCCAACGCGTCACTGCTCACCACCAACGCCGGCACCCCGGCCAGGTTGTAGACCAACGCGATCGGCCCGAACACCAGCGGCAAGTCCCACGCCGGGTTTCCCTCGCACCGTGCGGCGGCCGGGCCGATCTGGTCGGCGGCCAGCGGCGAGTCGGCGCCCGCGAAGTCGACATGGCCGGCGATGAACTGCTCACGGCCGGCGCCCGAGCCGGTTGGGTTGTACGACACGCTCTTGCCCGGGCAATACTGGCCCCAGACCTGGTTGAACAACGCCATCGCGTTTTGTTGGGCCGTCGAGCCTTCCGCCGTCAGCTTGTTCTTGCCGCTGCATCCCGCCGTGCCCGTGGGCCCGGAGACCGTTGCCGCCGAAGCGTTGCGGCGGTTCTGGTCGCTGCCACAGCCGGTCAGTCCGCCGATACCAACTGCCAGCGCCACAGCCAGCGCCGCCAGCGCTCTGCCACCACCCCTGTCGAGCCTCACCGATCCAGCTTCCTGCCCCCTACGGGCCCGCGTGTGCCCCGCCGGCCATCTCCCAACAGGTTGCCAGGTCGTCGCGAAAATATGCCCGGCCGGATCCGGGGCACATTCCGCGCCTGCGCGTCGGTCAATCGGAAGCGACGGCGTAGGCGGTGTCCACGCTGTAGGTGGTGAAGCCCAAGCGCTGGTAGGTGCGCACCGCGGCGACGTTGTCCGATTCCACGTAGAGCAGCACAGTCGGCTCGGCCACCCCCGCCAGCCGCCGCGCCAAGGACTCGATCCCGATGGCTGTCAGCATCTGCCCCAGCCCGCGCCCCTGCGCCGACGGGTCTACGCCCACGACGTAGACCTCCCCCAAGCCGGGTCGGTCGGGATGCACCTTGGTCCAGTGGAAGCCCAGCAGCTTGCCCGGCTGATCGGTTTCGGACACGCCGAAAGCGAGGAACAACCCTTCCGGGTCGAACCACGGTTCGTTGCGCCGCTCGGCCAGCTGCACTTCGGTCCAGCCACCCTGTTCGGGATGCTCGGCGAAGGCGGCGTTGTTGACGCGCAGCAGCTCCGCGTCGTCGGCGGCCCCCGCGTAGGTGCGGACCTGTACGCCGGGCACGGGCCGCACCAAGTCGTGGGTGTCGCGCAGCGTGCGGCGCATCTGCAGCAATTCGCGTACCGGTACCAGACCCAGTGCATCGGCGGTGGCCCGGGCCGGCTCGAGTGTGCCGTGCGCCCAGAACCGGTTCCGTCCGCCGGTCTCGGCCAGGGCCGCGCGCGCCAGCGCCGTCCCGAAGCCGTGCCGGCGGACCCGCGGATGCACGACCAGTTCCGCCATTGCGGCCTCTGCGTCGCGCGAGAGATTGAGGTAACCCACGGTCTCGTCGCCGTCGGTGATGAGCAGATGCCCGGTGCGATCGTGCGGGAGCTCGCGCAGCACCTGTTCACCGACGGGCGCCACCCCATCGAAATCCGTTGTCGCCGTTATTAGTCCGCGCACTTGCCGCTGTTCGTCCGCGGTCAGCGTCGAGCGCCACTCGGGCGGGGTCACTGACTGCGCAACGGGTCGCCCAGGGGTTCTTGCATTTCCTCTGAGTCGGACTCGACGTCCTCGGCGGCTTCGTCGTCGGCGGTGCCGGTGATCGGGGCGCGGCCACGGGCCGGCCGGACGGCTTTGTAGCCGACGTTGCGGACGGTGCCGATCAACGCCTCGTATTCGGGGCCGAGCTTGGCGCGCAGCCGACGCACGTGCACATCCACGGTGCGGGTGCCGCCGAAGAAGTCGTATCCCCAGACTTCGTGCAGGAGTTGCGCACGGGTGAAGACGCGCCCGGCGTGCTGGGCGAGATACTTGAGCAACTCGAACTCTTTGTAGGTCAGGTCGAGTGGGCGCCCGCGCAGTCTCGCGGTGTAGGTGCCCTCGTCGATCACCAGCTCACCCAGGCTCACTTTGCCGGCGCTTTCCTGGTCGGCCAGGCCGCCGCGGCGCCCGACCACCAGTCGCAGCCTGGCGTCGATCTCGGCGGGTCCGGTGCTCGGCAGCAGGATCTCGTCCAGCCCCCAATCGGCACTGACCGCCACCAGACCGCCTTCGCTCACGACAGCCAAGACCGGAACCGACCGGCCCGCGGTGCTCAACAGCCGGCACAGGCCACGGGCCGACGACAAGTCGGTGCGCGCATCCACCAGCACGGCGTCCGCAGTCCCCGCCTCAAGCAACGAGGACGGTTCCGCCGGTGCCGTCCGGACGGTGTGAGGGAGCAGCGATAACGACGGGAGGACCGGGTCGGGATGCAGCTCCGAGGTCAGCAGTAATAGCTCCAACTAGCCCCTCCAGCTCGGGGGAACGGCATCTTCCACAACTCGCAACGCAACGACGCGTTAGTTGCCAGGCCACCTAACGATAACTTGCCACCTGCCATTTTTGCGTGGTGACGATGCAGTGTGAGCCCCGCCACCCACTCGGTCCGCGACACGGCGCGCGGAGGCTTACGCGACAATATGCGGGTGCGCAGGGTCCTGATCGGGGTGGCGGCCGCGGCGATCGCCGTGGCCGCGGTTGTGCTGGGTGCGGTCGCCGTCGACTACGGAAGCAGCATCTACGCCGAATACCGGCTGTCCTGCAGCGTGCGCAAAGCGGCCAATCTGAGGTCCGACCCGTTCGTCGCCATCGTGGCGTTTCCCTTCATCCCGCAGGCGATGCGGCACCACTACAACCAGGTGGAGATCAAAGCCAACGCCGTAGACCATGCAACGGTCGGCAAGGCCACCCTCGAAGCCACGATGTATGCGGTCGATCTGACCGACGCGTCTTGGCTGATCCGGCCCGTTGCCAAGCTGCCGGTGGGCAAACTGGAGAGCCGCATCATCATCGGGTCGAACTACCTGGGCCGTTATATGGGCATCAACGACCTGATGGTCGAGGCGCCGGCGAAGGAGACCAACACCGCCACCGGCGGCGTCACCGCGTCCGGCATCTCCGACAGCCATGGCCTGGTGTTCAGCGGCACACCGCACTCGGCCGACTTCGAGCACCGGGTCAGCGTCTCGGTGGACCTTTCCATCGCCCCGGACGACCAGTCGACGCTCGTGATCACGCCGACCGGGGTCCTGACCGGGGCCGACACCGCGGATCAAGCCGTTCCGGACGACAAGCGGGATGCGGTGCTGCGGGCATTCACCACGAGGGTGCCCAACCAGCGGCTCCCGTTCGGGGTGGCACCGAAGACCGAGGGCGCGCGCGGGTCAGACGTGATCATCGAGGGCATCAGTTATGGAGTGACCGTCGATCTGGACGGCTTCAGGCAGTCGTGACCCGCCACCGCCGAAGGCTTGCGGTCTGCGCGGCGGCCGCCGCTGGATTTGATCGCTGAACGCCATTCGGTAAGCTTGCCGACGTGCTAGCCCGCATTGAGCCCGTGCTCACCCAACGCCGCGCAGTCGATCTGTGCCGCACCGCGGGCTGTTGCTGTCGCTGTAGCTGCTGAGTCGCCGCGCGCTTTCGCGTCGCACTCGGAGCAGCCCGGGAATTCCCCGTGGCCCGTCTCCCGTCGTTCGTTCCCTCAGCAACAGGCGAATTCAGGAGTAGTACCGTGCCGATCAGCAACACCACAACCCAACCAGACACCGTCGACGTGCGCGGCCCGCGCTTTGCCGCCTGGGTTACCACCGCAGTCCTGGTGATCACGCTCGCCGTGTCCGCCGCCAGCCCCCTGGCGGCGGCGGTCATTCTGGGGATACAGGCCATTGTCTTCGCCGTCGGCGCCGTCGGCGGCCCGCGCAAGCATCCGTATGGGCGGATATTCGCCCTTGCCGTGGCGCCCCGGCTCGGCCCCGTCACCGAGCGCGAACCGGTCGCACCGCTGAAGTTCGCCCAACTCGTCGGCCTGATCTTCGCGCTCGTGGGCGTCGTCGCGTTCGCCGCGGGCGCCTTCTTGGCCGGCGTCATCGCCACCGCCGGGGCGCTCGTCGCCGCCTTCCTGAACGCCGCGTTCGGCATCTGCCTGGGTTGCCAGCTCTACCCATTGGTCGCGCGTTTCCGAGGAGCCGCGCGCACCACATGACCTGTTCATAGAAAGCGATCGAAAGGATCCCCCGCATGGCACGCTCCGACGTCCTGGTCTCCGTGGACTGGGCCGAGAGCAATCTCGACGCAGCCGGCGTCGTCTTCGTCGAAGTCGATGAGGACACCAGCGCCTACGACACCGGCCACATCCCCGGCGCGATCAGGCTGGACTGGCGTTCGGATCTGCAGGACCCGGTGAAGCGGGACTTCGTCGATGCGCAGCAATTCTCGAAACTGCTCAGCGAGCGCGGCATCTCCAACGACGACACCGTGATCCTTTACGGCGGCAACAACAATTGGTTCGCCGCCTACGCCTACTGGTACTTCAAGCTGTACGGCCACGACAAGGTCAAGCTGCTCGACGGCGGCCGCAAGAAGTGGGAACTCGACGGCCGCGCCCTGTCCAGCGACACCGTCACCCGGCCGGCCACCTCTTACACCGCCGCCGCACCGGACAACAGCATCCGGGCGTTCCGCGACGAGGTCATCGCGGCCATCAACGCCAAGAACCTGGTCGACGTGCGTTCACCCGACGAGTTCTCCGGCAAGATCCTGGCGCCGGCGCACCTGCCGCAGGAGCAGAGCCAGCGGCCCGGCCACATTCCGGGGGCGATCAACGTGCCGTGGAGCAAGGCCGCCAACGAGGACGGCACCTTCAAGTCCGACGAGGAGCTGGCCAAGCTCTACGCCGACGCCGGACTGGACGGCACCAAGGAAACGATCGCGTATTGCCGCATCGGAGAGCGCTCGTCGCACACCTGGTTCGTGCTCCGGGAATTACTCGGCCACAAAAACGTCAAGAACTACGACGGAAGTTGGACGGAATACGGCTCCCTGGTGGGTGCCCCGATCGAGTTGGGAAGCTGATATGTGCTCTGCGCCGAAACAAGGAGTGACGCTGCCCGCCAGCGTTGACTTGGAGAAGGAAACGGTGATCACCGGCCGCGTCGTGGACAGCGACGGCCAGGCGGTCGGCGGCGCGTTCGTCCGCCTGCTCGACTCGTCAGACGAGTTCACCGCCGAGGTCGTCGCGTCGGCAACGGGCGACTTCCGGTTCTTCGCGGCACCGGGGTCCTGGACGCTGCGCGCGTTGTCGGCCGCAGGCAACGGGAACGCCGTGGTGACCCCGTCGGGCGCCGGCATCCACGAGGTGGACGTCAAGATCGCCTGAGACCCCGGCTGGCCTGACCGGGATCTCCCGCGGCGAATAGACTTGTCCCCGTGGTGCTCTTCTTCGAGATCATGCTGGTGGTGGCCGTCGTGGTGATCTCATGGTTCGCGCTGTACACGCTGTACCGGCTCATCACCGACGAATCGTGACTTCTGACGAACCTCTGGGTTCTCCGGGCTCCGGTGATCGCGCGGTGGCCGCCGCCGCCGAGCGCGCCAAGCTGACCGCCGGCCGCAACATTCCGGCCTTCGACGACCTGCCGTTTCCCGCCGACACCGCCAACCTGCGGGAAGGCGCCAACCTCAACGACGCGCTGCTGGCGCTACTGCCCCTCGTGGGTGTGTGGCGCGGAGAAGGCGAGGGCCGCGGGCACGACGGGGATTACCGGTTCGGCCAGCAGATCGTGGTATCGCACGACGGCGGTGATTACCTGAACTGGGAATCCCGCTCGTGGCGGCTCGACGAGACGGGCGATTTCCAGGGACACGGGTTGCGCGAGACGGGCTTCTGGCGCTTCGTCAGCGATCCCGACGACCCCACCGAGTCGCAGGCCATCGAGTTGCTGTTGGCCCACTCGGCCGGCTACGTGGAACTGTTCTACGGACGGCCCCGTACCCAGTCGTCGTGGGAGTTGGTGACCGACGCGCTGGCCCGCTCCCGCTCGGGCGTGCTGGTCGGCGGCGCCAAACGGCTCTACGGGATCGTCGAGGGCGACCTGGCCTACGTCGAGGAACGGGTGGACGCCGACGGCGGCCTCGTTCCCCACCTTTCGGCGCGGCTCTCGCGGTACGCCGGATAGCCGCCGACCTGTTGCCCGCCTGGGCAACTCGGTGGTGTGCACCGGCCCCGGAATCATTGCTTTCGGCCGACCTTTTGCGTGTACTGTTCGACGTCCGAACAGCCGATACCGCGCGAAGGGAGATCGGCGGATGCGTCCCACGAGGGCACCCTCGCCCACCTTGCGCTGGGGCCTAACCGCGGTCGGCGTGCTGCTCATCGTGTATCTGGGCGTCCTGGACCTGTGGCCCTGGATCATCGACGCGATGCCGCCTGCCCTCGGCTGGTTCGGCCGCCCGGGATCGATGCCCACGCTCGCGATCGTCGTGGCGGTGCTGATCGCGGCCTGCGTGCTGACCTTCCGCTCGGACAACAGCCACCGGGTGGTGGGTGTTTCGTTCACCGTGATCGCCGTCCTCATCGGCATGAGCGCGATCCTGGGCCTGACCTCCTATTGGGGATGCCACGACGCCAACCATCCCGCTTTCTTCACGCCACTGATGGCGACGGCCAGTCTGGTCAAGGGTGGCACCGGCGACTTCTCGGTGAGCGGACGCACCTGCCCGAGCCCAACGCCGGTCGGCCTGGAACTGGCCCGCATCGCGGCACTGTCGGCGATCTTCACCGGGCTGGGGGGCGTCGTGGTGGGGGTATTCCGGACCCAGGTGGACCGGCTGCGGGCCAACCTGGCTGATTCCGTCACCGCCATCGTCGGGATCGACGGCGACACCCAGTCGATCGTCAGCGAAGTCGCGCGGACGCTGGACCGACGCGGCACGCTGGTCGTCATCACCGGCGCCGGCGACGACCGGGTGCAGCGGGCACGCAGGCAGGGCGCCCGGGTGGTCCTGGTGGACTTCAACAACCCGTCCACGCTGGTGTCCCTGCGGTTGTGGCGACACCTGTCGCGCCTCTACCTGATGGCGCCCGACCCGGCGGTCAACCTGTTGTGGCTGAACCAGATCGGCCGCCGGCTCGACGAGGTCGCGCACAAGCGCCGGTTGCCGCTGATCGTGCGGATGGACGACCCCTGGCTGGCGCAGGCCTGGCGGGCCCAGCAGTTCGGCGGGTCGGACATCCGGTGGGCGGCCGATGTGGTCGGCAGGTATGAGGTGACCGCGGCCAGGCTGCTCGACGGCATCATCGCAACGGGGCGAACGAGTCGGGTATTCGTCTGCGGCTCTTCGCAATTGACCCTCGCGCTGTGTGCCTACCTGACCCAGCGCGCGTTGGAACGCGACTTCTACACCCCGCCGGCCGTGGCGCCGTTGCCCGCGCTCACGCTGGTCGAAAGGGACGCCCAGGAGTACCTGGCGGATCACGAGTTCTACCGGCAGCAGGCGGGATTCATGTCGGAGGGACCGGCCATCGATGCCACGGCCGAGTCGCCGACGGTCCCGACCATGCTGAAGCTGATCGGTGATGTCGACCCCGCGACCAGTGCCGTGATCTTCGTGGACTCCCGCGCCGCGACGACCGCCGCGCGGCTCGCGGCCCGCTTCCCCGACATGCCCATCTACGCCTCGGACCTCAACACCAGCATCAGTGACGACTCGATTCAGGTCGTCGGCCGGTTGCAGTCGTACTCGTTGGTGCTGGACACCCAGGAAGGCCAGGCGCAGGACGCCTGGGAGCGCGCGGCGAGGCTGATCCACGAGCGTTATGTGTCGACGATCGACGCGGCCGCGCCACGCTCCCCGGCGACGATGCCCTGGGCCGAGCTCAATGAGTTCTACCGGGGGTCCAATCGGCGTCAAGTGCGCAATGCGCTGTGGATGGTCGAGCAGATCGCGGGCCACACCTGGAATACGTGGGGCAGCCCGCCCGCCCAGCTGTCCGGCAACGAGATGGCGGGGCTGCCTCCCTTGGAACAGCTGGCCCTGATGGGCTTCGATCAGTATTCGGCGATGAGCATGGCCCGCGCGGAGCACGAGGATTGGTGCCGCTACTACCGCCACAACGGTTGGAAATACGGTTCGCCGCGCGACGATTCGCGCAAGATCCATAACAAGCTGGTCGACTGGTCGGTGGTCGAGAGCGATCCCGAGTTACTCAGTGCCGCGGTGCGCAGCCTGGCGGCCACGTTGTGGAGCCTGCGCCAGCTTGGCTTCCGGTCGCGCCCGCTCTGGCGATCCTTCACCCGGGTAGGGACGGTGGCCGCCGAACAGCGAAGCACCCCATGGACGTGGACGTCGGATTCGGGCCACACCATGCGCGCCGACGCCGGTGACTGGGCGATCCAGGAAGACGGCCGGGTGTGGTCGGTTCGCGACGACATCTTCCGGGATTCCTACGAGCCGGCCGGCGACGGGCGCTGGCAGCGCAAAGGGCGCGTCCAGGCCCGTCCTGCCTACCCGGGCGAGACGGTGAACACATTGGAAGGGCCGACCACCGCGGCGGAGGGCGACTGGGTCGTCCGGGGATCCACAGGCGAGCAGTGGCCGGTTCCCGGCGCAGAATTCGCGCGTCGCTATGCCGAATTCCACCCTCCCGAGGACGCTTCGGCGGTTGGCGGCGCCCAAGCTTAGGTTTCAGCCGTCGCCCCGGATAGGCGCGAATTTGCGCCGTCTGACACCGCCCAGCACTGATACGGTATCGGCGCATGCCCAATAGCCGGGTGCGCCGATTTCGCCGTTTGTTTGCTACGCCTCCCCGTAGGAGACCGTGATGCCGCTGTTCATCAGCTACTCGAGCCAAGACAGGGCGGCGGTCGACGCTCTGACGGCCGCGCTTCGGCGCGCGCAGCAACAGGTCTGGTTCGACCAGGAGCTCGGCGGCGGTGAATCGTGGTGGAACAAGATCCTCGAGCAGGTCCGCTCGTGCGACGTGTTCATCGTTGCGCTGTCCAACAACTGGCTGCAGTCCAAACCCAGCCAGGCCGAGTTGCGGTACGCGAGGGCACTGAACCGGCCGATCCTTCCCGTGCGCATCGGTGACGTCGACAGCATGCGCGTGAATCCCCTTGCGGCATTGCAGATCATCGACTACCGGGACCCGACCGTCGACGCCGGCATCCAACTCGTAACCGCCGTACACGCACTGCAAAGCAAGCCGGTGCCGTTGCCGGACCCGCTGCCCGAAGAGCCGCCGGTGCCGTTCGGGTACATCACCCGGTTGGGTGACACCCTCGCCGAAAAAGAGCTCAGCCCGCAGGCACAGACCCAGCTCTTGATCGAATTGAGGCAGGGACTCGACGAGGACGGCGACGACCCCAGCGCCCGCGGCGACATCGGGCAGCTGTTGCGCATGCTGCGCCTGCGCCACGACGTCACCTACCGCACCCGCACCGAAATCGACAACGTGCTGGCCGAGATCGAGGCCAGGGACAGTTCGTCCGGGGGACCGTCGGAGACGACGACCCCGGCCCCTGCCGCACCGCAGCCCGCCGCACCAGCATCGCCCACCGGTCCGTTGCCGAAGGCCGCCGCGCCCACCGCGGCGGGCGGGTCCGGAAAGAGGCTGATGATCCTCGGCGGCGCGGCTGCGGCGGTCATCGCGGCGATCGTGATCGCCGTCGTATTGACCATGCAGGGAGGCAAGACGAAGCCGTCCCCGAAAGCCGGCGGCATCCCCAGTTCGGCGGCGCCCAGCGCCCCGGCCGCCGGCAACGCCTCAAACTTGGACTCGTATCTGCTC
Organism: Mycobacterium sp. E2238; assembly: GCF_001672665.1. Lineage (NCBI taxonomy): Bacteria > Bacillati > Actinomycetota > Actinomycetes > Mycobacteriales > Mycobacteriaceae > Mycobacterium > Mycobacterium sp. E2238. Next base: position 67,470 of record NZ_LZKF01000191.1, read on the forward strand.
GGCCCCGCCGACGTCGGCGCCGTCGTGGGCGACCCGAACCTGGTGGTTTCCGAAAAGGCCGCACAACTGCGCAACCTGCGGGCGACGCTGTCCAATCCGGACTGCAAGGGCGCATACGAACCCATCGAGGAATCGTCCTACAAGGGGGCGGACGGCTACACCGCGGTGAGCGGGCAAGCCGTGCACACCGCCGGCGAAAACCCGCCGCACCGGCTCTACGAAGCGGTCGTACAGTTCTCGTCGCCCGACAAGGCGACCGCGTTCGTGCAGGGGTCCGCGGACAAGTGGAAGGCGTGCGCCGGACAGCAGATCACGGTGAACTTCAACGGCAAGTCCTACGGGTGGACCTTTGGTGAGGTGACCGGGACCGTACCGAGGATCTTCCAGGCGCGGACCCAAGCGGACGGAACCCGGATCTGCCACCACGCGCTGCACGCGGTGTCCAGTGTGGTCGTCGACCTGCTGCTGTGCGGCCCCGACGCCGAGACCGGTCAGGCGGGCAAACTCGCCGGGCAGATAGCCGCGAAGGTGGGCCAGTAACCACTCCAGATATGGAGCGGCCCCCGAGCAAGGCTCCTGGTTGGACAGACCGGAAGCTCGGGGGCCGGGCGGCTACGGGGAATTCGCCAGCGCGCGTATATCGCCGGCTCTTCGAAAGCCACTGCTGCTAGCGCGCAGCCACCTCACATGTCCATGAAGCTATCAATTCTCGGACCACCTCCCTTCTTGTGTACGGCCGACCGTACCCGGGATTCCGCAAGCCGACAACACAATTCAGCGCTTAGCGATCGCTGACGATCGCCGAGTCGACCAGTGCGGCGAATTCGGCGGCCAACGGTGACCGGGGCAGCGGCCGACCGTCGAGGGTGTGCACGCGGGCGGCCAACGTCATACTCGAGACCAGCCAGATCCCTTGCGCGGCATGGAGATCGGTGGGACGCAGCGCGCGGTAATCGCAGTCGTACCCTTTGGCCCGCGCCACCTCGAAAAGGGCCTGTTGCGTGGTGCCGCGCAAAATCGGATACCACGGCGGCGGCGTGAGCAGACACAGGTCCCCACCGGCCTCCGTCGCGATCACCACGGTCGAGCGCGGCCCTTCCAGGATGTAGCCGTCCGAGCTGACGAAGATCACGTCACCGGCGCCTTGTCGGGCGGCATGACGCAACGCGGCCATGTTGACCGCGTAGGACAGCGTCTTGGCGCCGGCCAGCAGCCACGGCATGGCGTCGGCACCGGCCGAGGGCAGTCCGCGGTCCAACGTCACCGCGGCCAGGCCCTCGCGCCGAACCGCCGTCACTCGTTCGGGGACGGGGTTGACCATCACATAGGTGGTCGGCTCCGTCCCGCCCTCCCGGCCGCGGCTGTAGATCAGGCGCATCGCGCCTTCGTCAGCGGTGTCCGCGACCCACTGCCGAGTGGCCAGCCCGATCGCATCGCGCCAGCTCGGCAGGTCCGGCTCGGGTAGGTCCATCAACCTCGCCGACTGGGTCAGCCGTTGCAGGTGGGACTCGACCAGACAGGGTCTGCCGTCGCGGATCAACAGAGTCTCGAAGATGCCGTCGCCGCGCACCGCCGCCAAATCGTCGGCGTGCAGCAGCGGCGCGTCCGGCGGATGAATCGCGCCGTCCAGCGTGACGATGACACCCGCCTGCCCTGCCATGAAGGTAAAGCCTAGCCGCGAATGTGAGGGTGGCCGCACGCTCGTCGGCGGGCGGCAAGGGGTCCGTAGAGTTGACCCATGACTGCAGTGCCTGCACCCGATGCCGGACCCGACGCGGGCGCCGTCTGGCATTACGGCGACCCCCTGGGCGAGCAGCGCGCGGCCGAAACCGCTGCAGTCGTGGTAGACCGCTCGCACCGGGCGGTCCTCACCCTGACCGGCAACGATCGCCAGAAGTGGCTCCACAGCATTTCCACGCAGCACGTCAGCGACCTCCCGGAGGGCGCCAGCACCCAGAACCTCAGCCTTGACGGTCAGGGCCGCGTCGAGGACCACTGGGTCCAAACCGAACTCGGCGGCACCACCTACCTGGATACCGAACCCTGGCGGGGCGAACCGCTGCTGGACTACCTGCGCAAGATGGTCTTTTGGTCCGACGTGACTCCGGCTGCCGCCGACATGGCGGTGCTTCCGTTGTTGGGCCCGGGCCTATCCGACCGGGCGGTGCTCGATGCGCTCGGCGTGGACGCCCTGCCCGCCGAGCTGACGGCGATCCCGGTGGCCGGCGGAGGCTTTGTGCGACGTATGCCCGGCGGTCCGTCCGGCCGAATCGAACTGGATTTGGTGGTCCCGCGCGGCGAGTCCGCCGGCTGGCAAAACCGCTTGGTGCAGGCGGGGTTGCGACCCGCGGGGGTGTGGGCCTACGAAGCACACCGGGTGGTGGCGCTGCGCCCGCGGTTGGGCGTCGACACCGATGAGCGGACGATTCCGCATGAGGTGGGGTGGATCGGCGGTCCCGGTGAGGGCGCCGTCCACTTGGACAAGGGCTGCTATCGCGGCCAAGAGACCGTCGCGCGGGTGCACAACCTCGGTAAACCGCCCCGGATGCTGGTGCTGTTGCACCTCGACGGCTCGGTCGAGCGGCCCTCGACGGGCGACCCGGTGCTCGCGGGTGGTCGCGTGGTCGGTCGTCTTGGCACCGTGGTGGATCACGTGGACCTCGGGCCGGTGGCCCTGGCGCTCATCAAGCGTGGGGTGCCCGCGGACACGAAATTGGCGACCGGCCCGCAGGCTTCGGTCGCTGCGGTGATCGACGCCGATTCGCTGCCGGCCACGGAACAGATCGGCGCGGGACGGCTGGCCGTTGAACGCTTGCGGGGCGGTGCGAGATAATTGTGAATGACGTCCGCCACAGCGGCAGGGGGCACCGACGCCCGACCGTAAGGCACGGTAAACTGTCGGCAGGACAATAACGACACCAGGAGATCGGAGCCGCCTGATTCGGGCCGCTCCGTTATTGCGCGAGGGGGTTCCCCCATGGGCCGCGGCCGGGCTAAGGCAAAGCAGACCAAGGTTGCTCGAGAACTCAAATACAGTTCTCCGCAGACCGACTTCCAGCGGCTTCAGCAAGAGCTGGCAGGAACGGGTGCCGGCGACTCCACCGAGCTGGAGGACGACGGCGTCGCCGACTCCTGGGCAGACAGCGACGACTGGCGTCGCTAGAACTGACGCCGCGATGCCGATGGCACTCGCTTCGGCACGGCGCTAGCCCCGCTCCCGGCTTTTAGAATCTCGGGTGCTGTCCGACGAGCTTTGCCCGCGGGCCCTCTTTGCCGCCTTTGCAGACGGTTCCCAGCACCCAGCAGTCCAAGTGGCGGGCCGTCAAGATGGCCAGGGCCCGGTCGGTGTCCTCGGGGGCGACCACGGCGACCATGCCCACGCCCATGTTGAACGTCTTCTCCATCTCCTCGCGTGTCACCCGGCCACGCTGGGCGATCATGGCGAACACCGGAGCGGGCGTCCAAGTCCCGCGGTCGATTTCGGCGACCAGGCCGTGCGGGATGACCCGTTGCAGATTGCCGGCAAGCCCGCCGCCGGTGACATGGCAGAACGTGCGGACATGGGTTTCGGCGGTCAACGCCAGGCAGTCTTTGGCGTAGATCCGGGTCGGCTCCAACAGCTCCTCGCCGAGGGTGCGGCCGAACTCTTCGACATACCCGGCCAGGTTCATCCGGTCGATCTCGAGCAGCACCGTGCGCGCCAGGGAGTAGCCGTTGGAATGCAGGCCGGAGGAGCCCATCGCGATGATGGTGTCGCCGGGTTTGACGCGTTCGGGACCCAACACGTCGTCGGCCTCGACGACGCCGATACCGGTCGCCGAGATGTCGTAGTGGTCGGGTTCCATCAGGCCGGGATGTTCGGCGGTTTCCCCGCCCAGCAGCGCGCAGCCGGCGCGCACGCACCCCTCGGCGATACCCGCGACGATCGCGCTGAGGCGTTCGGGCACCGTCCGGCCCACCGCGATGTAGTCCTGCAGGAACAGCGGCTCGGCGCCGCACACCACGAGGTCGTCGACCACCATCGCGACCAGGTCCAGGCCGACGGTGTCGTGCTTGTCCATCGCCTGGGCGACCGCCAGCTTCGTTCCCACCCCGTCGGTGGAGGCCGCCAGCAGCGGTTCGCGGTAGTCGTTGCGCAACGCGAACAGCCCGGCGAACCCACCGAGGCCGCCCCGCACCTCGGGCCTGGTGGCCTTCGTCGCAAGCGGCTTGAACATTTCAACGGCGCGGTCGCCGGCCTCAATGTCCACCCCGGCCGACGCGTAGGTGATGCCGTGGGTGCCCGGGCTTCGTCCGGGGCTTTTTCCGGGATCCGTCATCGCGATAAAGGCTACCGGGCGCCGCCGACCGCCGTTATCAAACGTCGTGGAAGGGGCGCGCCGGACGTCCGTCAGTGGACGATCGGCACTTCGTCGGGTGCCAGATCGTCGAGACCGGCTCCGCGGGCGGCGTTGGCGAGCATGTGCTCGATGACGTTCTTACCCAAGGCCGTCTCCTCGGGCAGTTCGATCGGATACTTGCCGTCGAAGCAGGCGGTGCAGAGCCGCGACGCGGGTTGCTCGGACGCCGCCACCAGGCCACGCAGCGAGATGTAGCCGAGGGTGTCTGCACCGATGGCGTGCCGCACGGCTTCGAGCATCTCCTCTTTGTCCTGCACGGCGTTGGCGATCAACTCGGCCGGCGAAGGGAAGTCGATGCCATAGAAGCAGGGCCACTTCACGGGCGGCGACGCGATGCGCACGTGGACTTCGACGGCACCGGCCTCGCGCAGCATCCGCAACAGCGCGCGCTGAGTGTTCCCCCGCACGATCGAGTCGTCGACGACGATGAGCCGCTTGCCGCGGATGACCTCGCGAAGTGGGTTGAGCTTCAACCGAATACCGAGCTGGCGGATGGTCTGGGACGGCTGGATGAAGGTCCGCCCAACGTAGGCGTTCTTCATCAGGCCCTGCCCGTACGGAATGCCGGACTCCTGCGCGTATCCCACCGCGGCCGGGGTGCCCGACTCCGGGACCCCGATCACCAGGTCGGCGTCGACCGGGCATTCACGGGCCAGCCGGCGACCGATCTCCACCCGGGTGGCGTGCACGGACCGGCCGGCGATCGTGCTGTCCGGACGCGCAAGGTAGACGTACTCGAAGACGCAGCCCTTGGGGGTGGGGTTGGCGAAACGCGTGGAGCGCACCCCGTCGGCGTCGATCGCGAGCAACTCGCCCGGCTCGATGTCGCGCACGAACGACGCGCCGACGATGTCGAGGGCCGCCGTTTCGGAGGCCACCACCCAGCCGCGATCCAGACGTCCGAGCGAAAGTGGCCGCACCCCATGCGGATCGCGGCACGCATACAGCGTGTTCTCGTCCATGAACGTCAGGCAGAACGCACCGCGCACGGTTGGCAGCAGGTCCAGGGCCGCCTGCTCCAGCGTGGAGTCGGCCGCACCGTGGGCCAGCAGCGCGCCCAGGATGTCGGAGTCCGTGGTGGCCGGGGCGGGCGCGCGGCGGGCGATCAGGCCCGCATCGCGGGCGCGGGCGGCGAGCTCGGCGGTGTTGACCAGGTTTCCGTTGTGCCCTAGAGCGACGCCGGTGCCGGCGGCGGTGTTGCGGAACACCGGTTGCGCGTTCTCCCACGTGGTGTCGCCCGTGGTGGAGTAGCGACAATGCCCGATGGCGACATGGCCCGGCATCGCCGCGAGCGTCTGCTCGTCGAACACCTGGCTGACCAAGCCCAAGTCCTTGAAGACGAGGACCTGCGATCCATCGGCGACGGCGATGCCCGCGGCTTCCTGCCCGCGATGCTGCAGGGCGTACAAGCCGTAATAGGTGAGCTTTGCGACGTCTTCGCCCGGGGCCCAGACCCCGAATACACCACACTCTTCACGAGGCGAGTTGAGGTCCTGCTCGGGTTCCTGGTCGGTCACAATTGGGGGGCTCCCTGGGGAACGGTTGGTGACGTAACGGAGTCTACGGGTCCGACGCCCGCGACCGCGAATTAACAGCGCGTGTTGAGGGGCGAAAATTCCCGCAGCTGACTCTAAACCTGCAGTTCAGGGTTACGATTCAGCCGACATCGAACAAGGGCAGACAGTGCTCGATCTCACCCGCCCGAGCGCCGGAAAGGCTCAGCGCAGCGGCGTCCTTCGCTTCCTGGAAAGACAGCAGCCCGGTCGCCAGCAGCAGCCACGTCCGCGGATCGGTCTCCACGACGTTGGGAGGCGTGCCCCGGGTGTGCCTGGGCCCCGCGACGCATTGCACCGCGACAAAGGGTGGGATACGCACCTCGACGCTGGCGCCGGGCGCCACGGCGGCCAGAGTGCGCGCGGTGAGTCGGACGGCCGCGGCAAGACTCTCGCGGTCGGGGTCCGGCAGGGATTCGTCGCGTAACCACTCCGCCACCGCCAACACGGCCTGCCGAGTCTTTGCCGGATCGGCCTTTTCACGGGCGGCCATACCCTAGGGTCTCAAACTCATGGAGCGTCGTCGCTTGCGGCGCGGGCCACCGTACAAGACCGTCGGCCTCGTGACGGTCATCATCATGGGTTTGGCCGGGTCGCTCCTGTACCTACAGTTCCGTGGCGATCTCACGCCGATGACGAAGCTCACCATGGTCGCCACCCGGGCCGGACTGGTGATGGATCCGGGATCCAAGGTCACCTACAACGGGGTGCAGATCGGCCGGGTGGCGAGCATTTCCGAGATCACCCGCGACGGCAAGCCGGCCGCCAAGGTGGTCCTGGATATCACACCCCGATACGTCGCGATGATTCCGGCCAACGTGGCGGCGGCCATCAAGGCCACCACGGTCTTCGGCAATAAATACGTCGCGTTGAACTCGCCGCCTCAGCCCGCGGCCCAAGCGATCACGCCGTCAACCGTGATCGATGCGAGGTCGGTGACGACCGAGTTCAACACCGTGTTCGAGACACTCATCTCGATCGCGGAGAAAGTCGACCCGGTCAAGGTGAATCTGACGCTCAGCGCGGCCGCGCAAGCCCTGACGGGGTTGGGCGACAAGTTCGGCGACTCTGTGGTCAACGGGAACACGATCCTCGACGACGTGAATTCCCAGATGCGGGAAATCCGCGGCGACATCCGGCGATTGGCCGCGCTCGGCGACACGTACGCCAACGCCTCGCCGGACTTGTGGGACGCGCTGGACCACGCGGTGACCACGGCGCGTGCGCTCAACCGCCAGCAAGGCGACCTGGATGCCGCGCTGCTGGCGGCGGCCGGCCTGGGCGGCGCGGGCGCCGACGTATTCGGCCGCGGCGGACCATACCTGGCGCGGGGGGCGGCCGATCTGGTGAGCTCCAGCCAGCTGCTTGATGAATACAGCCCGGAAATCTTCTGCACCATCCGCAATTTCAACGAGGTCGGACCCAAGATCCACAACGCCCTCGGCGACAACGGCTACTCGTTGGGCGCGCACGCAGCGGGCGCAATCGCCGGCGCGCCCAATCCGTACATCTGGCCGGAGAATCTGCCCCGAACCAACGCCAGGGGCGGCCCCGGCGGCATGCCGGGCTGTTGGCAGACAATCACCCGCGAGCTGTGGCCGGCGCCGTTTCTGGTGATGGACACCGGCGCAAGCATGGCCCCCTACAACCACTTTGAACTCGGTTCACCGCTTTTCGTCGAGCATGTGTGGGGTCGACAGCTGGGCGACTACACCATCAACCCGTGACGCCGCCGCACGCCGAGCGCGGCGATCGCGCCGGCCTCGTTGATGGCCAGGTGCACCAAAATCGGCGCGGCGAGGCTGCCGGAACGCTCTGCCAGCCAACCGAATAACCAGCCCGCGATGCCCGTCACCAAAACGGTGCCCATCACCGGGTCGCCCGCCGACCTCGCGTCTGCGACGTGGGAGAGCCCAAAGCACGCCGCTTGCAACAACCTTCCGCCGGGCCTGCCACATGCCCCGGAAGCGACAACGGTCAGCGCCGCCCGGAACGCGGCCTCCTCGGCCCACACGGTCCCGACGGGAATGCGCAGCAGCAGCCAGGCGGGCACCGATCCGGGCGGCTCCCGCTCGGCCATCGATGCCCGCACCAACGGCAGCGCCGTCGTAGCCGCGATCACGCTCGCCGCCGCCGCGCCGGCCGCCGACCCCAGCCGCAACCCCACCCAAAGCCGCGGCGGAGATAAACCCAGCGGAGCACGCGTCACCAGCACCAGCAAGCCGGCCGCTCCGGCCTGCACCGCGACGCGCCAAGCGGCGGGTAGTCGCGGGCCGACAAAGCTCCAGCCGACCAGGGCGGCGGCCAATGAGAACGCACCTGCCCGGCGAAAACCGTTTTGGCCCATCAGCATTCGCCGGCGGGACTTATCCGAAGAGGCGGGGCAGCACCGACTCGGACGTCTCGCGCAGTTCGGCCAGCGACACCGTGAACAGGCCCTGAACCTCCACCGCGTCCGAGGCCTGGTCGACGACGCCGATGCGCACCGCGGGCAGCCCCCGCGCCTCACACATCGCCCGGAACCGGCTCTCCTCGGTGCGTGGCACCGCAATCAGGACCCGGCCCGCTGACTCGGAGAACAACGTGACGAACGGATCGGCACCCTCGGGAAGCACAATGCGGCAACCGGTTTCGCCCGCCAGGGCGGCCTCCACGATCGCCTGCGCGAGCCCGCCCTCGGACAGGTCGTGCGCCGCCGACACCAGCCCATCGCGGGAGGCCGCGGTCAGCACCTCAGCCAATAACTTCTCGCGCGCCAGGTCGACCGCGGGCGGCAGCCCACCCAGGTGGTCGGCCGTCACCTGCGCCCAGATGGAACCGTCGAGTTCATCGCGCGTATCGCCCAGCAGCATCAGGGTCTCGCCCGGTTCGCCACCCAGACCGGTGGGGATGCGCCGGCGGACATCGTCGAGCACACCGAGCACACCGACCACAGGCGTGGGCAGAATCGCTGCCGACCCCGTCTGGTTGTAAAAGCTGACGTTGCCGCCGGTGACCGGAATACCAAGGGCCGCACAGCCATCCGCTAGTCCCCGCACCGCCTGCGAGAACTGCCACATCACGCCGGGGTCTTCCGGAGAGCCGAAATTGAGGCAGTTGGTCACCGCGACGGGAGTCGCGCCGGTGACGGCGACGTTGCGGTAGGCCTCGGCCAGCGCGAGTTGGGCTCCGACATACGGATCGAGCAGCGTGTAGCGTCCGGACGCGTCGGTCGAGAGCGCGATGCCGCGGCCGGTGGTCTCGTCGACGCGAAGCACACCACCGTCGGCGTGCTCGGCCAGCACGGTGTTGCCGCGCACATAGCGGTCGTACTGTTCGGTGATGAAGGCACGGCTGCACAGGTGTGGGCTGCCAAGCAGCGCAAGCAAAGTCGCGCGCAACTCCTCTCCCGTCGCCGGGCGCGGCAGGCTCATTGACCGGTCCGCGTTCAGGGCGTCCTGTGATTCGGGCCGGGCGACAGGCCGCTGGTACACCGGCCCCTCGTGTGCCACGGTGCGCGGCGGCACGTCGACAACCGTCTCCCCGCGCCAGGTGATCCGCAACCGGTCACCGTCGGTGACCTCGCCGATCACCGTCGCCAGCACCTCCCATTTACGACACACCGCCAAGAAAGCGTCCACGTTGTCCGGCGCCACCACCGCGCACATCCGCTCCTGCGACTCGCTGCAGAGCACCTCCGCGGGCGTCATGTCCTTGGCCCGCAACGGGACGGCGTCGAGCTCGATCGCCATTCCGCCGTCTCCGGCCGACGCTAATTCCGAAGTCGCGCAGGATAATCCGGCGCCACCGAGGTCCTGGATGCCGATCACCAGGCCGCCCGCGTAGAGCTCGAGGCAGCACTCGATGAGCACCTTTTCCATGAAGGGGTCGCCCACTTGCACCGAGGGCAGCTTCTTGCGGGACCCTTCGCTGTCGAAGGTTTCCGACGCCAGCACCGACACCCCGCCGATGCCGTCGAGACCGGTGCGCGCGCCGAACAGGATGATCTTGTTTCCGGTGCCCGAGGCAAACGCCAGGTGCAGGTCCTCCTGGCGTAACACGCCCACACACAGGGCGTTGACCAATGGGTTGCCGGCGTAGCAGGCGTCGAAGACGGTCTCGCCGCCGATGTTGGGCAATCCGAGCGAGTTGCCGTAGCCACCAATCCCGCGGACCACCCCGTCGACCACCCGGCGGGTATCCGGCGCGTCGGCGGCCCCGAACCGAAGCTGGTCCATCACGGCGACCGGCCGCGCGCCCATGGCCATGATGTCGCGGACGATGCCGCCGACGCCGGTCGCCGCGCCCTGGTAAGGCTCGACGTAGGAGGGATGGTTGTGCGATTCCACTTTGAACGTGACGGCCCAGCCGTCGCCGATGTCGACTACGCCGGCGTTTTCGCCGATGCCGGCCAGCATGCCGGCGCGCATGTCGTCGGTGGTGGTCTCACCGAAGTAGCGCAGGTGGACCTTGGACGACTTGTACGAGCAGTGCTCGCTCCACATCACCGAATACATCGCCAGCTCGGTGTCCGTGGGTCGGCGGCCGAGGATCTCACGAATTCGCTGGTACTCGTCGTCTTTGAGACCGAGTTCGGCGAACGGCTGCGGCTGGTCGGGGCTGGCAGCGGCGCGCTCGACGGTGTCGATCGCCTGGGTGCGGGCGCTCGTCCCGGAGACTGTCACGCCAGACAGTCTAGGGCTGCGGTGACGTGGCCGTGGGGCGGCCGCGGGGGCTATTGACCGACGACGCAGAACACATTGCCCTCGGGGTCTGCCAGCACCACCCAGCGGAAATTTTCGCCGAATTCGTGCCGGCCCACCTCGGTGGCCCCGGCGGCTATCAGCCGAGACACCTCGGCATCAACGTCGGCGGCGCCGAAGTCGAGATGCACGCGGTTCTTCCCGGGCGTGGGGTCGGGCACCTTCTGGAATCCGAGGCGGGGTCCTTCGGACAAACTCACCGCGGTGAACTCGTCGGCGAGCAATTCCTGCGTCGTACCACCGAACTGCTCGGCCCACCATCCGCCCAGCTTCGCGGGATCCCGGCAGTCGAAAGTGATCATCTCCACGTTGAGCGCCATACCGCCAGACCATAGGCCTCTCACGGGCTCAGGCCCAGCTTTGTGCCTGTGCCGTCATCCAGCGGTTACGCGATGGTCAGGAAGTCGGCCATCATGGCCATGTCTTCGTGCTCGAGGTTGTGGCAATGCAGCAGGTAGGAGCCAGCGTAGTCGGTGAAGCGGGTGAGGACTTCCACGGTCTCGGCCGGGCGGACGTCGACGGTGTCTTTCCAGCCCCCGTCGAAACGTCCGGGCGCGCGGTTGTTGCGGGAGAGCACTTGGAAGGAGTTCAGGTGCACATGAACGGGATGGTGGAACTCGCTGATCAACCGCCAGATTTCTGTCGTGCCGAGCCTGGGGCGCGCCAGCGGCCGGCCCGGTTGATACGGCAGGTCGTTGATCGTCCAGACGCCTCTTCTGCCTAGGCGGAAGAGGAAGGTCCGGGTGGCCACGACTTGCTCTCGGCCGAGGGGGGCGCTGGTGCCGAGCCGCTCGGGGATCGCTGAATCATCGGAACGGTCGCTGCCGACGACGTCGAACCGCATGACCTCGGCGGCGCTTCCGGTACCCAACAGGTTGAGGAGGCGCACGCTTGTTCCACGCTGATAGCGGCCGAAGTCGACGACAACCTCGAAACGTTCGGCCGGAGCGATGTCGATGAAGTCATGGCTTACCGGCCGCGCGAGCAATCCGCCATCACTGCCGATTTGCACCAGTGCCGCCCCTCCAGGCGGCTGCGGGTCCAATTGCAGGCGATAGCGACGGGCGTTGGATGCGTTGAGTAGCCGCAGGCGATAGCGGGCAGGATCGGTTTGCAACACCGGCCATGGCGCACCGTTGACGAGGATGACGTCGCCCAGGACGCCGTTCATGTAGTCGCCCGTCACCCCACCGGGGTCAGCGGCCGGGTACCGGAACGAACCATCGGCGGCGAACGCACGATCGGCGATCATCAGCGGGATATCCCGGAAGCCGCGAGGCAGCGGCAACGCGTCTTCCTCGTCGTCGTGAACCAGGTGAAATCCGGCCAGCCCGCGCCACACCGCGGCACCGGTGTAGCCCATGCGGTGATCGTGGTACCACAACGTTGCGGCTCGCTGATCCAGCGGATAGACGTAATCACGTTGCCCAACAACGCCGTTGCGCGCCATGTCCATTGCGGCCGGTTGACCGGCCTGCGGCAGGATGAAATCGGTCGGGTACCCATCGTGGTCCGGTGGGGTGTGCCCGCCATGCAGGTGTACCACCACCGGCACCGGCAGAGCGTTGCGGTGCCGCACGACGGTGCGTCGGCCGGACCGCGATGCAATAGTTGGGCCGGGAAAGCTCGTGTTGTAAGTCCATGCCGCGGTGGTCATCTCGGGCAGGATGCGTAATTGCGTGACCTGCTGCGTGATCTCGTAGTAGTCGGTGTGAGCATCGGTGCTGACTGGCGTCAATTGTTCCGGGATCGGCAGCGGGACTTGGTAACGGGCAGGCAGTTTGGTCTCACTGCGCATCAGTCGCCCCGACTCGGCGGAGCCCAGCAGTGTGCTGGACAGTGGCCAGCCGGCGCCCACAACCCCGATCCCTGCCGCGGCGGCGCCCAACCGCAACGCGCTGCGTCGATTCACCGAGTCACGTCCTGCTGTTCCGCGAGAGGGAGTGCGGTCAGCGGCAGGCGCCAAACCGACGCGGTCAGCTGCAGGATTCCGGCAATCAGCAGAACTCCGAGCGGAACGTGCAGGCCCGTCAGCCGCAATTCACCCGAGGCGAACTCGGCGACGAAGAGAATCGTCACGAGCGTACCCACCGCTACCGGCCACCGCGGCCCGCCTGTCCTGCTGACGATCACCAGCACAACCACCTGCACGACGGAGAGCACCGTGGTCACTTTGGCGCCGACTGAGTGCAGCATCAGTGCGTTGTACTGCCCGCCCAGGAAACTGCCGGCCAGTGCGGCCTGAGCCACCGCCAGGATCGCCAGCGTGGTGCTGGTAGCACGGGCGACTACCCGGGGCCAGCGCTGGTTAGCGTCGCGAGACCACCAGCCTGCGTACAGCTTGGCGTCTGTCATGGTTCTCCTTCGTCATGGGCGTCGGATCCGTGCTCAGGAATGACGACGAGACGGCGCCTCGAAAAGTTACGCACGCAGCTGTAACTTTCTGCGCCGCCGATCCGTCCTTGAATTACGAGCTGCTCGGTTAGAACCTCGGCGGTTCCCATCACAGCCGATTCCACGTTCGCCGCAACGGAATACACCAAGGAGAAGTGATGTCCAGTCCGACGCCGCCCCGCTGGCTGAAGCCGATGAACAAGTTCATGATCGCGATGCAAAAGCTGGGTGTACCCACGGGACCGCCCATGGTTTTGACGGTGCCGGGCCGCAAAACGGGACGACCGCGCAGCACGCCGATGACACCCTTCAGGCTGGACGGACAGCTTTTTGCCGTGGCCGGATTCCCCGGTGCCGATTGGGCACGCAATGCGCGGGCCGCCGGCGCCGGGACGCTCCGCAAGGGCCGAAAGGTGCGGCGAGTCAGGATAACTGAGCTGACCGCCGAGCAGGCCCGCCCCGTGTTGCGGGAGTACCCGATCCAAGTGCCGGTCGGTGTCGGCTTCTTGAAGCGCTCGGGCCTGGTGCGTGACGGCCATCCCGAAGAGGTCGAGGCGCTGGCAGGCCGGATCGCCGTGTTCCGATTGGATCCCATTCCGGCGGGCTAACTCCCGACGATTCCCCTATCGTTCGACCATCCCCGGAGCCACCAACATGCACACCGCATACCTTGCCGTGACGATAATTGCCATCGCCCTCGACGGATTTTCGGGCGTGAGCGCGCTGCTCCACTTCGCGCCCATCATTCCGCCTATGAGACGGGCCGGGGTTCCGCTGTCCTGGCTGAGATTTCCCATCGGCACCCTGAAAACCCTAGGCGCGCTTGGGCTTGTGGTCGGACTGTGGATTCCAGCGATCGGCATCGCGGCGGCGGCCGGGCTGACCATCTTCTTTATCTGCGCGATGTACACCCACGTACTCGCCAACGATATTTCCGGTCAGTTCGTCTTCGCCGGGTTCCTGCTTGCGCTCAACGCCGCGACCTTCGCACTCACCCTGATTGCTCACCCGGCAGTCGTCTAAGCCTTACGGCTCGGGCGAAAGGAACGCGCGCATCGCCGCCGAGTAGGTGACTACGTCGTGAGCGCCCATCAATTCGCGCGCGGAATGCATCGCCAGCTGTGCGGCGCCGATGTCGACGGTGGGGATGCCGGTCCGGGCCGAGGCCAGGGGCCCGATCGTCGACCCGCACGGCAGATCGGCGCGGTGCTCGTAACGCTGCAGGGCGACCCCGGCCTGCTGGCAGGCCAGCGCGAAGGGCGCGGCCGTGCGCCCGTCGGTGGCATAACGCAGGTTCGGGTGCACCTTGAGCACCGGGCCGGCGTTGACCTCGATGAGGTGGCCGGGCTCGTGCCGCTCCGGATAGTTGGGGTGGGTGGCGTGTGCCATGTCCGCCGAGGCCAGCAACGACTCGGGCAGCCGACGCAGGAAGTCTTCCCGGGTGCCGCCGGCGGCGAGCACGATCCGCTCGAGGACGGTGCTCAGCAGGTTGGACTGCGCACCGTGATCGGAAGACGAACCGACTTCCTCGTGGTCGAAAAGCACCAGCACGGGCACGACGCCACGCGGCTCGGCGGCGAGCAGAGCCTCCATCCCGGCATAACAGCTGGCCTGGTTGTCCAGTCGGGGAGCGCTGAGTAGGTCACCGTCGGCGCCGAGCACCGTCGATCGGGTGAGGTCGTGGGTCATCAGGTCGGCGGACAGGACCGCTGCGGGCGCAACCCCGGCGCGTTCCGCGACGAAGTCAACGAAAGACCTCGCTTCGGCGCCGACGCCCCAAACCGCGTTGACGTGTCGCTGCGGGTCCAGCGTCAGTGATTTGCGGTCCTCGGCCAGGTGAATGGCAAGCTGCGGTACCCGAAGGATCGGCTCGTCTATCCTGACCAGCCGGTGCTCGATCCCCGTGCCTCGAGCACTCGAGTGCACCGACAACCGTCCGCTGATGCCCAGGTCGCGGTCCAGCCAGGAGTTAAGCCACGCTCCGCCGTACGGTTCCAGCGCCACGACGCGCCAACCGGCGACCAGCCGATCCGGATGCTGCTTGACCCTTAGGTTAGGGCTGTCGGTGTGTGCGCCGACGATCCGGAACGGGCCGTCGGGCCGATCGGAATTCCAGGCGACCAGCGAGCCGGCCCGCACCGTGAAATAGCGACCCGGTTGGTCCGGCCAGCGGTTGGCCTCGCTCAGTTCGGTGTACCCGGCGGCGGTCAACCGCGCGGCCACCGTGGCACAGACGTGAAACGGCGAGGGAGAAGCGTCGATGAATTCGCAGAGGCCTGCGGCGCTGGCCGACATGTTCAACATCATGGCTGTCGCCGACAACGGAGTTCACGCTAGGTCCGATTGCGCGGCCCTCCCCTGCAAGCGCGGCTCCTTGCTCGCGCACTTCCTGCGCTCGCCGTCGCCACGCTAGGGTCGCCCATGTGCCTCCCGTCCAGCCGCAGCCGATCCTCGAGCCGTTGACGCCTGCGGCGGTCTTCCTGGTAGTGACCATCGACGACGGCGGGGAAGCGACGGTGCACGACGCGCTTCCTGAGATCTCCGGACTGGTGCGTGCGATCGGGTTCCGCGAGCCGCCGAAACGGTTGTCGGCCATCGCCTCGATCGGCTCGCGAGCCTGGGATCGCTTGTTTTCCGGTCCGCGACCCGCCGAGTTGCACCCGTTCGTCGAAGTGAAAGGTCCGCGGCACACCGCCCCGGCCACGCCCGGGGATCTGCTGTTCCACATCCGGGCCGAGAGCTTGGACGTGTGCTTCGAATTGGCCGACCGCATCCTGAGGTCAATGGCCGGTGCCGTCACCGTCGTCGACGAGGTACACGGATTCCGCTACTTCGACAACCGCGACCTGTTGGGCTTCGTCGACGGCACCGAAAACCCCGACGGTCCGTTGGCCGTCAGCGCCACCGCCATCGGCGCCGAAGATCCCGAGTTCGAGGGGTCGTGCTACGTGCACGTGCAGAAATATCTGCACGAAATGTCTTCGTGGAACGCGCTGTCGGTCAGTGAGCAGGAGTTGGTGATCGGCCGGACCAAGCTGGAGAACCTCGAACTCGACGACGACCAGAAGCCGGCCAACGCCCACATCGCCCTGAACGTGATCACTGACGACGACGGCACCGAGCTGAAGATCGTGCGGCACAACATGCCGTTCGGCGAGCTCGGCAAGGGCGAGTACGGCACCTACTTCATCGGTTATTCCCGCACGCCGCGAGTCACCGAACAGATGCTGCGCAACATGTTTCTCGGGAATCCACCGGGGAACACCGACCACATCCTCGAGTTCTCCACCGCGGTCACCGGAGGCTTGTTCTTCTCCCCCACCGTGGACTTCCTCGATGATCCACCGCCACTGCCCGCAGCGCCGGTGGCGGAAACGTCTGTTGCACAAGACGGCTCACTTTCGATCGGCAGCCTGAAAGGAAACCCTTCATGAACAACCTCTACCGCGAACTGGCACCGGTCACCGAAGCCGCTTGGGAAGAAATCGAAACGGAGGCGACCCGGACATTCAAACGCCATGTCGCCGGGCGCCGGGTGGTCGACGTCAGCGGCCCCGGCGGCGCGGTCACCGCGGCGGTCAGCACTGGCCGCTTGATCGACGTGGCGGCACCGTCCGACGGCGTGGAGGCTCACCTGCGGGCGAGCAAACCCCTTGTCCGGCTACGGGTTCCGTTTACCCTCTCGCGTTACGAGATCGACAACGTCGAGCGTGGTGCGCAGGACTCCGACTGGGACCCGGTCAAAGAGGCCGCCAAGAAGTTGGCGTTCGTGGAAGACCGGGCGATCTTCGAGGGCTACGCCGCCGCATCGATCGAGGGCATCCGCTCCGCCAGCTCGAACAAGCCGCTGACCTTGCCGGCCGATCCTCGCGAAATTCCCGATGTCATCACGCAGGCGATCTCCGAATTGCGGCTGGCCGGCGTCGACGGCCCGTACTCGGTGTTGCTGTCCGCCGACGTCTACACGAAGGTCAGCGAGACCACCGAACACGGCTATCCGATCCTCGAGCACATCGACCGGCTGGTTCCGGGAGACATCATCTGGGCGCCGGCCATCGACGGTGCTTTCGTGCTCACCACCCGTGGCGGCGACTTCGATCTACAGCTCGGGACCGACGTGTCGATCGGTTACACAAGCCACGATGCGGACACCGTGCAGCTGTATCTGCAGGAGACCCTGACGTTCCTGTGCTACACCGCCGAGGCGGCGGTCCCGCTGAGCTCCTAGGAATAAATGCCGGCGCGCGGCTGCTGAGCGGGAGACAAGTGAACTTCTCTCTCGGAGGCAGGGTCCGATGGCAGCAACAATGGCAGGCTCCACCGCGCTGGTGACCGGAGCCACGTCGGGTATCGGCCGCGCAATCGCGCTGAAACTCGCGGGGCGAGGCGTCGAGGTAGTAGTGCATGGCCGCGACGCCGAACGGGGCGCGAAGACGGTGCGCGAGATCGAAAACGCCGGAGGCAGGGCGCGTTTCGTCGCCGCAGACCTTAGTGCCGCCGACGATGTCCGCCGGCTCGCGGCCGAGACTGGGCCGGTCGACATATTGATCAACAACGCCGGTATCTACAAATTCGGCGCGACCGTAGACACCGACGACGCAACGTTCGACCAGCATGTGAATACCAACCTGCGCGCGCCTTACATTTTGGTCCAGCGATTGGTGCCGGGCATGATCGAGCGCGGCGGCGGAACGGTGGTCAACTTGAGCACCGTCGCGGCTTCGGTGCCGGCGAGCGGTGCCGGCATCTACGGCGCCACCAAGGCCGGCCTCGAATTGCTGACCCGGGTGTGGGCGGATGAGTTCGGGCCATCCGGGGTGCGGGTGAATGCCATCGCCGCCGGGCCCACCGACACTCCCGGCGTCGCGGCCCTGCCCGGCGTGTTGGAGGCGGTGGCAGCCAGCACCGCGCTCGGCCGGCCGGCCGATCCTGGCGAAATTGCCAGTGCGGTCGTCTTCCTCAGTTCCACCGACGCCAGCTATGTCAACGGCGCGGTGTTGCCCGTGGCCGGCGGCCAGCTTGCAATCGCCGCCTGAGGCAGGACTTTTCGCCTATGCGTCCAGCACTAGATCTGTCTCTGGAGCCGCCGAGCAGATGAGTATCGTCCCCTGCTCGGGCGGCTCCAGCGGCGGCTGCGCGTAACTGGCCCTGCCGGTGACGACACCGGTGACGCACACATGACACACGCCGCTCCGGCAGGAGAACCGGGTGGGCACGTCGCAAGCCTCGGCCAGCTCGAGGATGCTCTCGAATTGGCCTGACCAATTCACCGTTAGTCCGCTGCGCGCGAACGTGATTGACGGTCCGGTTCCCGGACGTCCCGCCGGGGGATGCGGCGGGACACGGGGAGCGCCGTCGACGATACCCGGATTGATCGACGGCAGGGCGCCGAATAGCTCGCTGTGGATCCGCTCAGGGGCCAGGCCCTCCGCGATGAGTGCTTCGCGCATGTCGCTCATAAATTGGGTTGGGCCACAGAGGTACGCAGTGGCATGAGCCGGGATACCCAGCGCCGCAAGTGTCGACCGGCCCAACCGCCCCTGCGTGTGCGTATAGAACACCGACTGCCGCGCGTGCGGCAACGACTCGATCAAGCTGGTGACTTCGGCTGCGAACGCCTGTTTTTGAGGACTGCGGGCGGTGTGCACCCACCAAATCTCGCGGGTGCTGCGCACCGCCGCGAGCGCATGCAACATCGCCAAGACCGGGGTGATACCGATTCCCGCCGAAAGCAGCAAGACTGGGCCGTCACCCTCGGTGAGGTGAAACTCACCTCGCGGTGCGGCGGCCTCCACGACCGAGCCCGCTTCGATGTGCTCGTGCAACCAACGGCTCACCAGACCTTGCTCTTCACGTTTGACGCTGATGCGGTAGTACCCGGCGCCCGGGTCGCCCGAAAGCGAGTAGCTGCGCAGCGGCACTGGTGCGCCCGCGCCGGGGATTCGCACCGTCAGATATTGCCCAGGGAGCGGCGGTGGGAGACTCGCTTGGTCGTCGGCCTCCAGCCAGAGAGACATCACCTGTGAGCTTTCCCAGCGTATTGCGTTGACACGCAAGGGACGAAAGCCCTCCCACGCCGGCTGGAGTAGGGCTGCCGAAGCCTGCTGCGCTGCGAGCATGTCGCGAAACGACTGTTGCCAGCCCGGACTGAGCGCGGTGACGTCGACGACCTTGCGAAGCCGGTCGACGTCGCGGTTCGGCAGATAAAGTAGCGCATCGACGTCGGCGACGCTGAGCTCGTGTCTACCACGGTTGGTCCGCACGATGTCATCGCCGGCACGGACCTCTCCCTCAGTGATCACCCGGAAGTAGAATCCCGGACGCCGTTGGGAAACAAGCAAATTCGGCATCCTGGGATCGTTCAGGCGCATTCCAACGCGGAAGCAGGTGACCCTGGGCTGGGTCACCTCGAACTCGGCCCCACCGATCCGGTAGCGGTCACCGATGCACACCTCGTCGTCGGGCAGCCCGGTGATCGTGAAGTTCTCCCCGAAGTGGCCCGGCACGAGGTCGTCGCGGCCCAGGTAGCTCTTCCAAAAGTCGTAAGACTCGGTCTGATACACCATGACGGCGCGCTGCTCGCCGCCGTGGCCGCCGAGATCGCCCTGGGCGTCGCCGTCGAGGTTCAGGCGGCGCACCATGACCGGCCCCTCGACCGGTGTCTTCCAGATCCCGGTATAGACGGTCTTGTCATGCCACTGAACGTTCTTGGGCATGCCGACGTTTACCGAAATCAGCTTGCCCACTATTCACCTCCGGGCTTCGCCAGTGGGACGGCCGGCCCAGAATATGCCGCTCCGTGCCGAAGGGCAACAGGTGGCGCGACTGTTGCACCGCGCCCGCTCAGGTGCATAATGGGATGCGTAACCCAAATTTCTGGTGAGCAGGACGCCCCGCGAAATTGAGGAGAATGGCCATGCCAGCCGTGCATCATCGATACGCCACCGTCGACGGCCACCGGCTCTTCTTCCGCGAAGCGGGCGACCCGAACGCTCCCGCGTTGGTGCTGTTGCACGGGTTTCCGACCAGCTCCTACATGTTCCGGCATCTGCTTCCGGCGCTCGCCGACGATTTTCACGTCATCGCGCCGGATCACCTGGGCTTCGGGCTTTCCGACGCGCCGTCCGTGCAGCAGTTCGACTACACCTTCGACGCGCTGACCGACCTCACTGCCGGGTTGCTGCGCGCGCTCGGCATCAACAGACATGCCATATACGTCCAGGATTACGGCGCGCCGATCGGTTGGCGGCTGGCGCTGCGCGACCCCTCGGCGATCACCGCGATCATCACCCAGAACGGCAACGGCTACGACGCGGGATTCGTCGACAACTTCTGGAAGGTTGTGCGGGCCTACCAAACCGAACAGACGCAGGAGACGGAGGCCGCGGTACGGCAATTCCTTACGCTGGACGCCACGCGATGGCAGTACGTCACCGGCGTTCCCGACGAGACCCTCGTCGACCCGGAATCGTGGCATCACGACTACGCGCTCATATCGCGGCCGGGCAACGACTTGGTGCAGCTGAAATTGTTGCGGGACTACGCCACTAATGCGCCGCTCTATCCACGCCTGCACGAATACTTTCGCGCCAGCCAGGTGCCGCTGCTGGCGGTGTGGGGTCGCGGTGACGAGATCTTCGGTCCGGCCGGTGCCGAGGCATTCGCCGACGACCTGCCGGATGCCGAGATCCGCCTGCTCGAGGGCGGCCACTTCCTGCTGGAGTCCGCACTGGACGACGTCACCGCGCTGATTCGCGGGTTCCTGACCAAGGTTGACATGACCGCCTGACCGGTTCCGGAATCAATGGGTTGGATATCCCATAGTTCTTAAGGCGCGCGGGTTAGCCTGACGCGATGGCACATTCCGATGTTCGAGACGAACAACGGTTGACCGCCAAGGGGCGCGCCACCCGGGACCGCATCGTGGAAGCGGCCGCCCAGCTGATTGTCACCGAGGGCCTGGCCGCGGCGAACATGGAAAACGTCCGCAAGGCGGCATCGGTCAGCGGTTCGCAGCTGGCCCACTACTTCACCGACAAGAGCGCTCTGATTCGCGCGGTCCTCAGGCGTCAGATCGGCGTGGTGCTCGACTTCCACCGGCAGCCCTCGCTGGGAGGCCTGGACTCCTTCGAAGACTTCGAGCGGTGGATCGACCTCAACATGCGGTATCTCAGGCGCATCGGGTATTTCGGCACGCCCACCTACCACGCGCTTGCCGCCCAGCTGGCGAAGTCCGACGACGCGACGCGCGAAACGCTGGCGGCCGGCTATTGGCAGTGGGTCGAACTGCTCCAGGCAGCGATCCACCGGATGAAGGACAACGGCACCTTGGTCGCGGACGCCGACGCCCGACGATTGGCGATGGTCATCGTCGCCGCCCATCAGGGCGGGGGCACGTTGGCCTTCACCTACCGCGCGGAGTGGCCGCACGCGGACGCGGTTCGATTCGCGATCAACTACCTACGCAGCTTTGCCACCGACCCCGGCGAGCGGGTTGCCCGACCTGCGCGGCGTCCACGGGGCCGCCGAAGGACCGTCACGTGAGCGACGACGGCCCAACGCGATTCACCAGCAAGGGATTGGCGACTCGCGCGCGCATCGTTAACGTAGCCGCCCGTCTGATGTTCGAGCGGGGCGTCGCCAACACCAGCATCGAGCAGGTTCGGCGCGCAGCGGGGGTGGGCGGCTCTCAGATCGCGCACTATTTCCGCGACAAACGCGATTTGACCCGCCAGGTCGTTGCCACCCGCCGCGAAGACGTGCGGGCATTCCACACCCAGCCACCGCTCGGCGCCCTGGACAGTGTCGACGCCCTGCAGGCATGGGCCGACGCCTGCGTCGCCGACATAGACGCCGTGTACCGCGTCGGCGGTTGCGTCTACGGCTCGTTGGCGGGTGAGCTGATCGACGCCGACGATCAGATACACGACGATCTCTCCGCCGGGTATGACCAGTGGATCGACCTGTTTCAGGCCGGCCTAACGGCAATGCGCCGACGCGGCGACTTGCGCTCCGGCGCGGACCCCCGCCACTTGGCGGTGTCGCTGGTCGTCGCGCATCAGGGCGGTGCGATGTTGACGTATGCCACCGGGGATCCGGAACCGCTGCGGACCGCCGTCAACGCCGCCGTCGACTACGTCCGCTCGTTCGCGACACCCGCGCGCAAGGACTGAGCCAAATAACGACACCCCTGGACAGATTGGGACGCATAGCCCATAATAACTGGGTCAGCTGTCCCATTATGTGCCCGGAGACCTAACCATGGTTGCGCACCTCCGGATTCGTTGAGGCGGGCCAGGAATTCGGGAGGAGCGCCACTTGTCCACCAGCGACGCATCCCAGCTGCCGACCGCCCCCGCGAGGGTGCGCGAGCAGCCCGGCGGGGAAACGATGCGCGCGATCATCCTCGACGGGTTCGGCGGCCTGGACAAGCTGGTCTTCGCCGACGTTCCGAAGCCGCTGCCCAAGAACGGCGAAGTGGTGATCGAAGTCAAGGCGTTCGGCATCAACCACGCCGAGATGCACATGCGGCGCGGTGAATGGGCCGAAGCCGCGGAAATCAGCGGCATCGAATGCGTCGGCGTCGTCGACTCATGCCCGGGCGGCGAATTCCCGGTGGGCGCCAAGGTGGCGGCGC
>NZ_LZKF01000192.1:0-69877 GCF_001672665.1 Mycobacterium sp. E2238
CCAGCAGCGCGTCGCCGACGTCAGTGGGCGCGTCAAGCGCCTGCGCCGCGCTCTTGTCGTCCGCCACGTTGGTCACCTCCGACTTCGAGGATATCGCGCGGTGCGCCCAGGCTCGGTTTGATCGCCCGCCTCCTCACGCCGCATAGCGGCGCATCGTCGCCGGCCTAGAGCCGACTCAGGCTGTGCAGCGGCAACCCCGCGACCGCCTGACGACCGCCCAGCGCGGTCAGTTCGACGATCACCGCCGCCGCCATGACGGTGGCCCCGGTGCGTTCCAGCAACCGGGCCGCCGCGGCGAGGCTGCCGCCGGTGGCCAGCACGTCGTCGATGATGACGACGTGGCGGCCGCGCAGGTCGATGCCGTCCGCGGGGATTTCGAGCGTCGCGCTGCCGTACTCCAGGTCGTAATGTTCGGCGTACACCGGCGGCGGCAGCTTGCCGCCCTTGCGGATGGCCAGCACGCCCGTGCGCAGGCGGTCGGCGACGGCCGCCGCGGCCAGGAACCCACGGGCGTCGATCCCGGCCACCAGGTCGGCGCCCGACGCGATCTCGGCCAGCGCGTCGGTGATCGCCGCCAACCCGGCCGGATCGGCGAACAGCGGGGTGAGGTCACGGAATTGCACCCCCGGCTTGGGAAAGTCGGACACCTCGCGCAGCAGCGAGGTGATGACGTTGGCCACCGAGGCGTTCCCGCCGACACTGGTCACTGGACCAGCGCCCATCGGTCCATGTTCCAGCCCGCGCCCCAGCGAGTCGGGTTCTTGCTCACCGCATACATCTTCTTCGACATCAGCAGCGTCCGTTGCTGCCGGTAGAGGGGCAAAGTGGGCATGTCGCCCCACAGTACCGGCGCCGCCTCCCCCAGCAGCCGCACGCGCTCGGCGGGGTCGGAAGACACCGCCAGCGCCCCGATCGCGCTGTCGATCTGCGGATTCGAGTAGCCCGACAGGTTGTTGCCGTTGCCGCTGTGCAGGTCGTAGGCGTCCATCGCCGACGACCCGGTGGACCCGCTGCCGGCGGCGCCGCCGGTGCTGGCCAGCAGGGCATCGATCTTCCCGTCCTTGAGCGCTTGCGGCCCCGAGGTGTCCAGGGCGACGTTGGCGACCGTGATGCCGGCCGCGGCACAGGATTTGCCGATCACCCCGACGTTGACCGCCAGGCGCGCGTTGGGCCCCTGATAGCCGATCCGCACCGTCATCGGGGCACCCCCGAGCGCGTCGCGGGCGGCCGCGGGGTCCGCCTTGCCGAACTGGCCGGCCTCGGCGGCACCGTCGGCGGCGGTGACCGGGTCGTCGGCGGCCGGGTTGAGCCGCGAGTTGGCGATCGGCACCCCGGCATCGCGCGCGAGCGTGTCGCGCGGTGTGCACAGGGCGAGCGCGCGGCGGGCCTTGGGCTGCGACAGGGGGCCCTGCGGTGCGAAGATCAGCTGCTCGATGCCGTCCGACGGCGCATCGGCGCGGTCGTAGTTGTCCGGGGTCGTCAACGTGCCCGAAGAACCCGCCGCCACGTCGACCACGTCCACGCTGCGGTTGTTGACCCGGTCCTGGATGTCGGGCCCCTGGGGCCAGACGGTGATCCGCTTGGTGAGCGCCTTGGGACCCCACCACCGGTCGTTGGCGACGAGCACCACCGCGCCGCCGTCCAGGATGCGCTCGATCTTGTACGGGCCGGACGACGGGAAGTGCTTGAGGTCGAGGCCGGGCTTGAGGTCCCACATCGTGTTCCACAGCCTGGCGATCTGCTGCACGAGTTGGGCGTTGTTGCTCAGCAGGGCCGCGGTCACGTCTACGTGCAGCTCGTCGGCGATGACGTGCGACGGCATCATCGACGTGGCGGTGAACAGCTGGTTGTAGTCGACGATGCCGCGGTCCGGGATGAACGACACCCGGGCCTTCTTCTGCCCGGGCAGGCACTCGACGTTGGCGATGTCGAGGTAACCGGCCTGGGAGGCGGCGTTGAACTCGGGATACCGGCCGGACTGGGCCGCCCAGGCCAGCACCAGGTCGTCGCAGGTCACCGGCTTACCGTCGGAATAGACGGCGTTGTCGGCGATCTGGTAGTCCAACACCAGCGGCGAACCGCCCACCACCGACACCGTGCCGAAGTCACGGTCGGCGACGGTCTGCCCGTCGGGGCCGTGGTAGCTGAAGCCGGCCAGCGTGCGCGCGAACGCCTGCGCCCCGGCCGACGCGGCGCCGACGACGGTGTTGGTGTTGTAGGTGACCAGCGGGCCGTCGACCACGTAGTCGATCTGGGAGGCGGCGCTGCCGGAGCACGCCGCCAGCGTGAACGCCGCCACGAGCAGTGCGGCCAGACCGATAGCGCCCCCGGTGAGGCGATACCTGGCGGCCACGGCGACTACCGCCGGCCGGCGTTTCGCTTGCCGCTCGGACGCCGGGTCCCCGTGGGTCGCACCGGGCGCGCACCCGGCGCCGGCTTGCTCGGTGCGGGCTTGTCAGCCGAGGCGGCTTCGGTGGCCTCCGGCGACGCCGACTCGTCCGCGGTGGACTTCGCCTCCTCGGGCTCGGTGCCCGCCTTGCGACGCCGCGTGACGCGACCGGTGTGCGTGCGCACCAGTTCGGTGCGCTCGCGCAGCGTGACCAGCAGCGGCGTCGCGAAGAAGATCGACGAGTAGGTGCCGACCAGGATGCCGACCAGCTGCACCAGCGCCAGGTCCTTCAGCGTTCCGACGCCCAGCAGCCATACCGCCACCACCATCAGCGCCAGGACCGGCAACACTCCGATGAGGCTGGTGTTGATGGAGCGCATGAACGTCTGGTTGATCGCGAGGTTGGCCTGTTCGGCGAAGGTGCGCCGGGTGGTGTGCTGGAACCCGTGGGTGTTCTCCTCGACCTTGTCGAACACGATGACGGTGTCGTACAGGGAGAAACCGAGAATCGTCAGCAGACCGATGACGGTGGCCGGGGTGACCTCGAAACCGACCAGCGAGTACACCCCCGCCGTGACCGTCAGGTCGAAGACCATGGTCGTCAGCGCGGAGATGGCCATGTACCGCTCGTATCGCACCGTGATGTACAGGCTGACCAGCGCCAGGAACACCACGAGCGCGATCAGTGCCTTATTGGTGATCTGATCGCCCCAGGTCTCCGATACCGCCGCGTCGCTGATGGCCTGCTTACTCGGCTTGCCGTCGGCGCCCTTGGGCTGGAAGGCGTCGAACAGGGCGTTGCGCAGCGCGGATGTCTGGGCGTTGGACAGCGTTTCGGAGCGGATCTGCACGGTCGCCGAACCGCCGTTGCCGACGACCACCACCGACTCCGGGTCGCGGCCGATGGCCTTGCGGAAGACGTCGGACACCTGCGACGTCTGCACCTGGCCCGTCGCGCCCGCGGCGGGCATCGACACCGTCGTGCCGCCGTTGAAGTCGATCCCGAAGGTGAAGCCCCGCAGCAGGATGCTCAGTACGGCGACGCCGACGATCGCGCCGCTGATGCCGAACCACAGCCGGCGACGCCCGATGACCTCGAAGGCGCCGGTGCCGGTGTAGAGGCGGGACAGGAAGCCGTGGCGCGGCAGCGCAGCGCCGCCGTCGGAGGTTGCCTCCACCGCGCCTTCGCTGGCTTCGGTGATCTCGGTCGCTTCGGCCGCGTCTGTCTGGGTCTTGCCTTTGGAGGCCATCACGCTATCCCCGTCCCGTCTTGACGTTCGACGAAGCCCGGCGCTCGCGGGCGACCTGCTGTATCGCGCCCAGGCCGTTGTATGCGGGTTTCGCCAGCGTCGGCGACTTGGACGCCAGGTAGACCAGCGGCCAGGTCACCAGGAACACCACCACGACGTCGAGGATCGTGGTGAGGCCCAGCGTGAAGGCGAAGCCCCGCACCTGGCCGATCGCCAGGGCGTAGAGCACCGCGGCGGCCAGGAAGGTGACGGCGTTGCCCGACACGATCGTCTTGCGGGCCCGCACCCAGCCACGGGGCACCGCCGACCGGAACGATCGGCCCTCGCGGATCTCGTCTTTGATGCGTTCGAAGAACACCACGAACGAGTCCGCGGTGGTACCGATACCGATGATCAGACCCGCGATCCCGGCCAGGTCCAGGGTGTAGTTGATCTGCCGGCCCAGGATCACCAGGATCGCGAAAATCATTGCGCCGGAAGCGATCAGCGAGAGCGCCGTAAGCAGGCCCAGCACCCGGTAATACAACAACGAGTACAGCAACACCAGCACCAAGCCGATCGCACCCGCGATCAGCCCCGCTCGCAGCGAGGTCAATCCCAGTGTCGCCGAGACGGTTTGAGCCTCCGAAGCCTCGAAGGACAGCGGCAGCGAACCGTATTTCAGGACGTTCGCCAGCTGCTTGGCGGTGGCGGCGGTGAACGGCGGGTCGCCGCCGGTGATCTGGGTCCGGCCGCCCGGGATGGCTTCCTGAATCATCGGGGCGCTGACCACCTGGGAGTCCAGCGTGAACGCCGTCTGGGTGCCGATGTGGGCGGCGGTGAAGTCCGCCCAGGTGTTGGCCGCCGCCGGCTTGAATTGCACGTCCACGACGTAACCGATGCCGCGCTGGTTCATGCCGGAGGTGGCGTCCTGGATCTGGTCGCCGCTGATGATCGACGGCGCCAGCAGGTAGGCCACCTTGTGGTCGGTCGAGCACGTCACCAGCGGCAGGTTCGGGTCGTCGTTGCCGGCCAGGATGTCCTCTTTGTCGCAACGGGTGGCCTGGAACTGCAGCGCGAGGAACTGGACGCCCTGACGGGTGCTCTGGCGCCACTTCTTCTCATCGGCGATGCGGTCGGCGAGCTCCTTGCGCGGGTCGGGCGGCGCCGGCTGCTCGGCCGGGGGCACGTCGGCCGGCGGGGCGTTGCCTGCGGGCGCCGGCGGCGGGGCGGGGCTCGGCGGCGGGGGCGGCGTCGGGTCCTGGGGATAGGGCCGCGGCTGGGCCGGCGGTCGGCCGCCCGGCGGCGCGGGCTGAGCGGGTCCGGGCTGGGCCGACGGCGGCGGCGCCTGGCCCGGTGGGGGCGCGAGGCCGGGTGCCGGCTGGCCCGGCGGGGGCGCCTGGCCGGGTGCCGGCTGGCCCGGGGGCGGCGCCTTCGGGGCGGGCTTGGGCTGGGGCGCCTGCGCCGGCATCGAGTTCAGCACCGGACGGATATAGAGGCGGGCGGTCTGGCCCAGGTTGCGCGCCTCGTTGCCGTCGTTGCCGGGAACGGTGATGACCAGGTTGTCGCCGTCGACCACCACTTCGGAACCGGACACGCCAAGCCCGTTGACCCGGGCGCTGATGATCTGCTGTGCCTGGGCCAGCGCATCGCGGCTCGGGCGCGACCCGTCCGGGGTGCGCGCGGTCAAGGTAACGCGGGTACCGCCCTGCAGGTCGATGCCGAGCTTGGGGGCGGCCCGCTTGTCACCGGTCAGGAACACCAGCAGGTAGACGCCGACGAGCAGCAACAAGAAAACCGACAGGTAGCGGGCAGGGTGCACCGGCGCCGAAGACGATGCCACGTTCCTTCTATCTCCTCGAGTAGCGGTTCTTACCCCGGACAGAGCCCGGAACAGAGCCTAATGCCGCGCACGCGCCCGTTGCGAAAGCGGTCCGCCGCGGGGGCATCTGCCGTCAGGAATCCTTGGTGACCCGGCCCTCGTCGGATTCTGCCAAGTCGTCGGAGCCGTCACCGTCGATCAGGTCTTGATCGTCTTCGGGAAGGATCCGGTCGCGGATGGCGAGCTTCATCCACGTGGTCACCACGCCGGGGGCGATCTCGAGATCGATGGTGTCCTCCGTGATCGCGACGACCGTCGCCTCCAGACCGGACGTCGTGTGCACGCGGTCCCCCGGCTGCAATGACTCGTGCAGGTCGATGGTGGCCTGCATCGCGCGCTTCTGGCGCCGCGACGCGAAGTACATGAACCCACCCATGATGAGCAGGAAGGGCAGGAACAGGATCAAACTCTCCATGGACGGGCCTGTCTTTTCGTAGTGGCATTCGGAGCATTAGTGCGGGGACGGCCCGCGGGCCGCGCACCTCATACCGGCCAGTGTGCCAGTGCCGCAGGTCGCTCCCGACCGCCGCCGTGCGCGGGAGGCCCGTCGGGGCCGGGCCGGATAGGCTTGGGTGGCGACGTGACGGGCGCGCCGCGGTGAGGAGAAAATCGTGGCCGGCCTCGAGCAGACCCGCCAGCTGGTCACCGAAATCCCCGGTCCCGCTTCGCTGGAACTGACCAAACGGCGCGCCGCGGCGGTGTCGCACGGGGTGAACGTTTCGTTGCCGGTGTTCGTGGCGCGCGCCTCCGGCGGCATCATCGAGGACGTCGACGGCAACCGGCTCATCGACCTGGCTTCGGGCATCGCCGTGACCACCATCGGCAATTCCGCGCCCCGGGTGGTGGAGGCCGTGCGCGCGCAGGTCGCCGAGTTCACCCACACCTGCTTCATGGTCACGCCGTACGAGCAGTACATCGCCGTCGCCGAGGAGCTGAACCGGATCACGCCGGGCTCGGGCGAGAAGCGCTCGGTGTTGTTCAATTCCGGCGCCGAGGCGGTCGAGAATGCCGTGAAGATCGCGCGCGCGTACACGCGCAAGCCCGCCGTCGTGGCGTTCAACCACGCCTATCACGGCCGCACCAACCTGGCGATGGCGCTGACCGCCAAGTCCAAGCCCTACAAGAGCGGCTTCGGCCCGTTCGCGCCGGAGGTCTACCGGGCCCCGGTGTCCTACCCCTACCGGGACGGCCTGCTCGACAAGGAGCTGGCAACCGACGGCGAGAAGGCCGCGGCACGGGCGATCGACGTGATCGAGAGCCAGGTCGGCGCCGACAGCCTCGCCGCCGTCATCATCGAACCGATCGCCGGCGAGGGCGGGTTCATCGTGCCGGCCGAGGGATTCCTGCCCGCCCTGCTCGACTGGTGCCGCAGGAACGACGTGGTGTTCATCGCCGACGAGGTGCAGACCGGCTTCGCGCGCACCGGCGCGATGTTCGCGTGCGAACACGAAGGGCCGAACGGTCTGGAACCCGACCTGATCTGCACCGCCAAGGGCATCGCCGACGGGCTGCCGCTGTCGGCGGTCACCGGCCGCGCACCGATCATGGACGCATCGCACGTCGGCGGTTTGGGCGGCACCTTCGGCGGTAACCCAATTGCCTGTGCGGCCGCACTGGCCACCATCACCACGATCGAAAGCGACGGACTGATCGAGCGCGCTCGACAATTGGAACGGCTGATCACCGAACCGTTGTTGCGTCTGCAGGCCAGCGATGACCGGATCGGCGACGTGCGTGGCCGCGGCGCCATGATCGCCATCGAGTTGGTGAAGTCAGGGACCTCGGAACCCGACGCGGAGCTGACTCGGAAATTGTCCACCGCGGCCCACGCCGCCGGGGTGGTCGTGTTGACCTGCGGCATGTTCGGCAACGTCATCCGGCTGCTACCGCCGCTGCCGATCAGCGACGAGCTGCTCGCCGAGGGGCTCGACATGCTCGGCGGGCTGCTGGGCGACCTCTAAGACCTGGAGACTCGTCGAGCCCGCGTGGGCAATCTCACAACCCCCGCCGCGGCGCGGCCGTGGTGGAATACCGTTACTTTAGCTAACGTTCTAAACGTCAGCGCATCGGCGCGAAACGACTCACTATCTTTCATTGCAAGGGAATTTGTTTATGTCGACCATCAATCACGACGAGCGGCTCGAGCGCCGCATCGAGGAACTGACCGCAAGCGACCCCCAGTTCGCCGCCGCGCGCCCCGACCCGGCGGTCGAAGCGGCGCTCGAGAAGCCCGGACTGCGACTTCCAGAAGTCATCCGGACCGCACTCGAGGGGTATGCGGATCGGCCGGCCCTCGCGCACCGCGTGGTGGAGTACGTCGAGGACGCGGCGACCGGGCGCACCAGGCTGGAGCTGCTCCCCCGCTACGAGACCATCACGTATCGCCAGCTGGCCGATCGCGTCGAGGCGCTCGGGCGCGCCTGGGCCAACGACGGGGTGCACGTCGGTGACCGGGTCTGTGTGTTGGGCTTCAACAGCGTCGACTACGCCACCATCGACATGGCGCTGGCCATCATCAGCGCGGTGTCGGTGCCGCTGCAGACCAGCGCCTCGCTCACGTCGCTGCAGCCGATCGTCACCGAGACCGAGCCCACCGTGATCGCGGCCAGCGTGAACCAGCTGCCCGAGGCCGTGGAGTTGATCTTGAGCGGCCACCGGCCCGCCAGGCTGGTGGCGTTCGACTACCACGCCGAGGTCGACGACGAGCGCGAGGCCGTGGAGACCGCGCGCACGCGGCTGGCGGAGGCCGGCGTGCCGGTCGAGACGCTGGCCGAGGTGCTCGAGCGCGGCAAGGCGCTGCCGGAAACGCCCATCCCCGCCAGCGAGGAATCCGACCCGCTGGCCCTGTTGATCTACACCTCGGGCAGCACCGGCGCACCCAAGGGCGCGATGTACCCGCAGAGCAACGTCGCCAAGATCTGGCGTCGGGGCAGCAGGAACTGGTTCGGCGAAAGCGCCGCGTCGATCACCCTGAACTTCATGCCGATGAGCCACGTCATGGGCCGCGGCATCCTGTACGGCACGCTGGGCAACGGCGGCACCGCCTACTTCGCCGCCAAGAGCGACCTCTCCACGCTGCTGGAGGACCTCGAGCTGGTGCGGCCGACCGAGCTGAACTTCGTGCCGCGCATCTGGGAGACCCTGTTCGGCGAATTCCAGCGCCAGGTTGACCGGCGGCTTTCCGAGGGCGGCGACCGCGAGGCTGTGGCGGCTCAGGTGCTGGCCGAGCAGCGCCAGTACCTGCTGGGTGGGCGGTTCATCTTCGCGATGACGGGCTCGGCCCCGACCTCGCCGGAGTTGCGCACCTGGGTCGAGTCGCTGCTCGAGATGCACCTGATGGACGGCTACGGCTCGACCGAAGCAGGGATGGTGCTGTTCGACGGCGAGATTCAGCGCCCGCCGGTGATCGACTACAAGCTCGTCGACGTGCCGGACCTGGGCTACTTCAGCACCGACCGGCCGCACCCGCGCGGCGAGCTGTTGCTGCGCACCGAGAACATGTTCCCCGGCTACTACAAGCGGGCCGAGACCACCGCGAACGTGTTCGACGAAGACGGCTACTACCGGACCGGCGACGTGTTCGCCGAGATCGCGCCGGACAAGCTGGTGTACGTCGACCGCCGCAACAACGTGTTGAAGCTGGCGCAGGGCGAGTTCGTGACCCTGGCCAAGCTGGAGGCCGAGTTCGGCAACAGCCCGCTGGTGCGCCAGATCTACGTCTACGGCAACAGCGCCCAGCCCTACCTGCTGGCCGTCGTGGTGCCCACCGAAGAAGCGCTGGCCTCGGGGGACCTCGAGACGCTCAAGGGAAAGATCGCCGACTCACTGCAAACCGTCGCACGTCAGGCGGGCCTGCAGTCCTACGAGGTGCCGCGCGACTTCATCATCGAGACCACCCCGTTCAGCCTGGAGAACGGTCTGCTGACCGGGATCCGCAAGCTGGCGTGGCCGAAGCTGAAGCAGCATTACGGCGAGCGCCTCGAGCAGCTCTACGCCGAGCTGGCCCAGGGGCAGGCCAACGAGCTTGCCGAATTGCGCCGCAACGGCGCGAACGCGCCGGTGCTGCAGACGGTGAGCCGGGCCGCCGCGGCCATGCTCGGCACGGCGAGCACCGAGCTGACCCCGGACGCGCACTTCACCGACCTGGGCGGAGACTCGTTGTCGGCGTTGACGTTTGGGAACCTGCTGCGCGAGATCTTCGACATCGACGTCCCGGTGGGCGTCATCGTCAGCCCGGCCAGCGACCTGCAGGCCATCGCCAGCTACATCGAGGGCGAGCGCCAGGGCACCAAGCGGCCGACCTTCGCCGCGGTCCACGGACGCGATGCCGGCACGGTGCACGCAGGCGACCTGACCCTGGACAAGTTCCTCGAGGCGGAGACCCTGACCGCGGCACCGAGCCTGCCCCGGCCCACCACCGAGGTGCGAACGGTGTTGCTGACCGGCGCGACCGGCTTCCTGGGCCGCTACCTGGCGCTGGAGTGGCTCGAGCGCATGGACATGGTGGACGGCAAGGTGATCGCGCTGGTGCGGGCCAAGTCCGACGACGAGGCGCGCGCCCGGCTGGACAAGACGTTCGGGGTGGGCTCCCCGCACGGCGACCCGAAGTTGGTGGCGCACTATCAGCAATTGGCCGCCGACCACCTCGAAGTCATCGCCGGCGACAAGGGCGAGGCCAACCTCGGCCTGGACCAGCCGACCTGGCAGCGGCTGGCCGACACCGTCGATCTGATCGTCGATCCGGCCGCTCTGGTGAACCACGTCCTGCCGTATAGCGAGCTGTTCGGTCCCAACGCGCTGGGTACCGCCGAACTGATCCGGATCGCGCTGACCACCAAGCTGAAGCCGTACGCCTACGTCTCGACGATCGGCGTCGGTGACCAGATCAAGCCGGGCCAGTTCGTCGAAGACGCCGACGTCCGGCAGATCAGCGCTACCCGCGAGATCAACGACAACTACGCCAACGGCTACGGCAACAGCAAGTGGGCCGGCGAGGTGCTGCTGCGGGAGGCGCACGACCTGTGCGGCCTGCCCGTCACGGTCTTCCGGTGCGACATGATCCTGGCCGACACCACCTACGCCGGGCAGCTCAACCTGCCCGACATGTTCACCCGGCTGATGCTGAGCCTGGTGGCGACCGGTGTCGCACCCGGTTCGTTCTACGAGCTGGACGCCGAGGGCAACCGTCAGCGTTCGCACTACGACGGCCTGCCGGTCGAATTCATCGCCGCGGCGATCTCCACGCTGGGGACGCAGGTGCTGGACACCGGGGACGGCTTCCAGACGTACCACGTGATGAACCCGTACGACGACGGCATCGGGCTCGACGAGTACGTCGACTGGCTGATCGACGCCGGCTATGGGATCCAGCGGATCGCCGACTACGGCGAATGGCTGCGCCGGTTCGAGCAGACGATGCGGGGCCTGCCCGAGCGGCAACGCCAGTACTCGCTGCTGCCGCTGCTGCACAACTACCAGCAGCCTTCAGAGCCGATCAACGGATCGATGGCACCGACCGATCGCTTCCGCACCGCGGTGCAGGAGGCGAAAATCGGCCCCGACAAAGACATTCCGCATGTCTCGGCGCCGATCATCGTCAAGTACATCACCGACCTGCAGTTGCTCGGCCTGCTGTAAGCGCAAAACAGCGATCGCCCAGTCCGTGACGGACTGGGCGATCGCCGTTCTCGTGAATCGGCTACTGCTGTGGGTGTGGCCAGCGCAGGTACGCGGCGTTGGCACCCGACGCCGGGCGTTGGCGACGCCACCCCCGCTTCGGCTCCGGGTCGGCGGCCGAACGCGGCTTGGTCAACGCGCCCGAGGACACCTCGGCGGGCTCGTATGCCGCTTCGCGGTAGGGCTCGACGCCCGGCGCCGACACGGCCGCCGCCGGCGGCACGGGCTGCACGTCACGCGCCAGCCGCACGGCCGTGCGCGCCAGCACCACACCGCCGACGAAGACGATCAACGCGCCCAGTCCGGAGAAATAGCTGACCTCGAGCACCGCACGCTTGCGATCGGTGGCGGCGACCGGGTCGCCGGCGGAGCCGATTCCCAGCAGCGGCGCGAGCTGACCACCGACGACGAACCAGGCGCCGGCCAGCACCGCCAGCCAACCGCCCAACATGGCCGCCACCCGGTTTCCGGCGACGATCAACAACAGACCGCCCAGCACGGTCGCGGCTCCCGGCAGGACCTCGAGCCACCCACGAGCCGTACTCCACGCCCACTCCCGGTCGGGTGTGTAGGCGAAATTGAAGCGCGGTCCGACAAACGGTATTAACGCCCCCCAAGCTCCCAAGATGACCAGGAGCAATCCGCTGACCGCGCCACGCGAACGCGGCATGCTCAGCCCGCGGGTTTGGCCGTCTTCTGCGTATTTCATGACATCCCCTCGTTAAATACCGGGCCTATTTCCGGCCGGAGATGGGTACCCGGCGTTTTCCAGTCGTAACCCATCGGGCGCGCGCAAACCACCCCGCCCCTGTGGCCATTGGGGCTGGTGAGGCTGCTGTTACTGGTGAAGTCCGAGCAGCAGCAGCACGATCGCGATCACCGGAAAGGCGCCCTGCGTCACCGCGGCCCGCGCCTTCTCCGGCGCGGACAGGAGCAGCACCACCGCGGCCGCCGCCATCGAACCGACGCCGGCGAAAATCAGCGCCGCACCAACGGCGTTGTGCCGCAACACGATTGCGGCAATGCCCACGCCGCTGACCACCGCAAGGAACAAGTTGTAGAAACCTTGGTTGAAGGCCAGCAGCTTGGTGGTCTCGGCCTCCTCGGCCGTCGTGCCGAACGTGGCACGGGTTCGCGGCGAAGTCCAGGTCAACGATTCCATCACGAAGATGTACACGTGCAGTAACGCCGCCAATGCGGCGAACACCAACCCGGCGGCGATCATCGCTCCTCCTCGCTCGTCGAGGCCTGCGTGTCCCGGCAGACTTTACCGACCCGCGGCCGGCGGGACTGCCCTGACACGAAAGGGCGCCGGTAGCCAACGGCTACCGGCGCCTCCCGAGTTACCGGTTACCGCCTACACGCCGGCGTGGTGGTGGCGGTGGAAAAGACCGCCACCGGCGCGCCGACCGAACAGGCCCCGCCCGCGCGGCTCGGGCTCGGCTGTCAGTGCATCCGCCCGCGCCCGCGTCGGGCCGCGAGTCTCGTCGTACATGGCGGGCTCACCCGCGGGCACGGCGTCCGCCGCCACTGGCGCCGGTTCCCTCACCACGACATCGCGCGCGTGCCGAACGGCCACGCGCGCGACCGCCGCCCCGCCCAGGAACACGATCAGGGCGCCCAGACCGGTGAAGTAGGTGATCTCCAACAGGGCTCGTTTCAGGTCCGTCGACGCCACCGGTTGACCGAGGTCCCCGATGCCCAGGGTCGACGCGAACGCGCGGCCCACCACGAACCAGGCGCCGCCGGCGACCGCCAGCCAGCCGCCGAACACGGCGCTGGCCCGGTTGCCGGACAACAGCACGAGCAGGCCACCCACCGCCGTGGCGGCCCCGGGGAGTACCTCGAGCCAGCCCTTGGTCGTCGTCCACGTCCAGGCCGGGTCGGACATGTACGCCCAATCGATGTTGGGCCCGAAGAACGGCACCAATGCGCCCCAGGCGCCCAACAAGATCAGGAGCAGGCCGGTCAGCGCGCCGCGGGTGCGCGGCATGTAGAGCGCGCGAGGGCGTTCATAGTCGTAGCGCGTGTTCCTCATCAGAATCTCCTTCAACAGGTATTGCTGTTGTGAGCCTGGTTACCCGACGGCGCCCGCGCATAACCTGCCGCGGGCCGCGCATCCCGTTTGCTGCAGCCCTGCGCCGAGGTACCGGCGGCGCCGGTGGCGGCGCTCTGAGCAGGCCCGATCCGGGCAGCCGCCCGTACGCGCGCCGGCCAGCCGCAAAGGTCACGATTTGGCTGCAATTCGCCAGGCGGTCGGTGAGGGCGGCGAATTAGTCGAACAGCCCGGGTTGGCCCAACCCGGCCGCCCCCGCCGGCGGGCTCATGCCCAGGTGGGTCCACGCCTGAGCGGTGGCCACCCGGCCTCGGGGGGTGCGGGCCACCATCCCGGCGC
Organism: Mycobacterium sp. E2238; assembly: GCF_001672665.1. Classification (NCBI taxonomy): domain Bacteria; kingdom Bacillati; phylum Actinomycetota; class Actinomycetes; order Mycobacteriales; family Mycobacteriaceae; genus Mycobacterium; species Mycobacterium sp. E2238. The sequence goes on from NZ_LZKF01000192.1 coordinate 13,572, forward strand.
GCACCAGGAACGGCTCGCACACCTCCTCGACGGTGGCGGCCTCCTCGCCGACGGCCACCGCCAGCGTCGACACCCCGACCGGCCCGCCGCCGAAACTGCGGGTCAGCGCCGACAGCACCGCCCGGTCCAACCGGTCCAAGCCGAGTTCGTCGACGTCGTAGACCGCCAGCGCCGACTTCGCGACGTCGCGGGTGATCACCCCGTCGGCGCGGACCTCGGCGAAGTCCCGGACCCGGCGCAGGAGCCGGTTCGCGATGCGCGGCGTGCCGCGCGAGCGCCGGGCGATCTCCTCGGCCGCCTCGGCGCCCAGCTCGATACCCAGAATCCCGGCGGAGCGGGCCAGCACCCGCTCCAGCTCGGCGGGCTCGTAGAAGTCCATGTGTGCGGTGAAGCCGAACCGGTCGCGCAGCGGGCCGGTCAGCGCGCCGGACCGGGTGGTGGCGCCGACCAGGGTGAAGGGCGCGACCTCCAGGGGGATCGACGTCGCGCCGGGACCCTTGCCCACCACCACGTCGACCCGAAAGTCCTCCATGGCCAGGTACAGCATCTCCTCAGCGGGCCGCGCTATGCGGTGGATCTCGTCGATGAACAGCACGTCGTGCTCGACCAGGTTGGACAGCATGGCGGCCAGGTCGCCGGCGCGTTCCAGCGCGGGGCCCGACGTCACCCGCAACGACGTCCCGAGTTCGGCCGCGATGATCATGGCCAGCGACGTCTTGCCGAGCCCGGGCGGACCCGACAGCAGGATGTGATCCGGTGTCCCACCGCGGTTCTTGGCCCCCTCGATCACCAGTTGGAGCTGTTCGCGCACCCGCGGCTGGCCGATGAACTCTTGCAGCGAACGCGGCCGCAGGCTGACGTCGATGTCCCCCTCCCCGACGGCCAGCGCCGGGGACAGCTCGCGGTCGTCGTATTCGCTCATCGGGACTTGCCCAGCAGCGACAGCGCGGCGCGCAGGGCGCCCGACGTCGTCGCGTCCTGCTCGGTGGCCAGCACCTTGTCGGTGGCCTCTTCGGCCTGCTTGACGGCGAAGCCGAGACCGACCAGGGCCTCCACCACCGGGCCCCGGACCGCGTGCCCGTTTACCCCGGATGCGCCACCCGGAGCGCCCGCCGCGACGGCACCGACCTTGTCCCGCAACTCGAGCACCATCCGCTCGGCGCCGCGTTTACCGATCCCGGGCACCCGGGTCAGCGCCGTGACGTCGCTGTCGTGCAGCACCTGCCGCAGCGCCGCGGCGTCGTGCACCGCCAGCGTCGCCATGGCCAGCCGTGGCCCCACGCCCGACACCGTCAGCAGCGTGAGGAACAGGTCGCGGGTGTCGGAGTCGGTGAACCCGTACAGCGTCATCGAATCCTCGCGCACCACCATCGCGGTGATCAGCCGGGCCTCGGTCCCGGTGCGCAGGGTCGCCAACGTCGACGGTGTCGCGTTCACCCGGTAGCCGACCCCGGCGGCCTCGATCACCGCATGGTCGAGCGCCACCTCGAGCACCTCGCCGCGCACCGACGCGATCATCGTGCGGCCTTCAGCTTCGCTAGATACTTGTGCCGCTGCTGCTCGGCCAGCGCCTCGGCCGCGGCCATCCGGGCCATCATCGGCGCCCTCCAGCAGTGACAGATCGCCAGCGCCAGCGCGTCGGCGGCGTCGGCCGGCGTCGGTTTGGCTTGCAGCGCAAGGATTTTGGTGACCATCGCGGTGACCTGGGCCTTGTCGGCGGCGCCGTTGCCCGTCACCGCGGCCTTCACCTCGCTCGGGGTGTGAAAGTGCACGTCGATGCCGCGTCTGGCGGCCGCGAGCGCGACCACCCCGCCGGCCTGCGCGGTGCCCATCACCGTCGAGACGTTCAGCTGGGAGAACACCCGCTCGATGGCCACGACATCCGGTTGGTGGGTGGCCAGCCAGTGCTCGACGGCATCGCTGATGGCCAGCAGCCGATGGGCTAACGGCGCATCAGACGGGGTCCGCACCACGTCGACGTCGAGCGCGACAACGTTTCGCCCGCGCCCGGTTTCGACCACCGACAGTCCGCATCGGGTCAGTCCGGGGTCGACGCCCATCACGCGCATTGCCCGCTCCCACCTGTAGAACAGCTGTTCGATACCCTAGCGGCCGGGGCCGACGGCTCCGCGGAGGACACGCGGCTTCGCCGCCGATTCCCGGCTCGGGACGTTACAGCGCCGAACCCGCGCAAAAGCTGTTAGCTTTACCCCACGTTCGCTCAAGCAATGTGGCAACGGAAGGGTTCGCGTGGGATCACTGCTGGTCATTATCGCGATCGTGCTGTTCATCGCGTCAATCGTGGTGTTGGTCATCGCTTTGCGGCGGCCCAAGCAATCGGCCCCGCCGCGCGGACGCCAGGATCCCCTCTCGTTCAACGCGATGCCCGAGTTCGGGCCCCGGCAACTCGGCCCCGGCGCGATCGTCAGCTACGGCGGCGTCGACTACGTGGTCCGCGGATCGGTGACGTATCGCGAGGGCCCGTTCGTGTGGTGGGAACATCTGCTGGAGGGCGGCGACCAGCCGATCTGGTTCAGCGTCGAAGAGGACGACGGGCGCCTCGAGCTGGCGATGTGGGTCAGCCGCAAGGACGTCCAGCTGCAGCCGGGCGACTCCTACGTCGTCGACGGGGTGACGTTTCACGAGTCCGAACGCGGTCGCGCGTCGTTCACCACCGAGGGCACCACCGGCCTGCCGGCGGGTGGCGAGATGGAGTTCGTCGACTGCGCCAACTCCGACGAGTCCGCGCTGCTCTCGTTCGAGCGCTGGGCGCCGGGCATGCCGTGGGAGGTTTCGACCGGCAAGCCCGTGCTGACGGGCGAGCTCACCGTGTATCCGGCGCCCCCGCCGTCGACCCCCTAGGGCGCGTCGGTGCCCCTTCATCAGCTCGCCGTTGCGCCGTCGGACGTCTCCGGGCAGAAGCTCGGACTGGCGCTCAACGCGCCCGCACCCCTGCCGCTGGCGGACTGCCTTCTGCACCACCCGGGCGGCGGCGCCCTGCGGCTGGGGGTGCTGGGTGCATCGCACGTCGTCACCGTCGAGCACGGCGCGGGCCGGTTCTCCGAAGAGGTCTCCTGCACGGCACGCGGCCTGGGCGTCGACCTGCCGGAGCGCACCGCCGCGCCCGGCTACTCCCTGCAATCCCGCACCGACTCGTACGACGAGGCGGCCTTCCGCCGCTTGGCGCGTGAGCTTCGTGACCGGTGCGCGCGGGAAAAGGGTTGGCTCGGTGGCACTTTCCCCGGCGACGACGCCGCGCTGACCGCGTTGGCCGCCGAACCCGACGGCGCCGGCTGGCATTGGCAGACCTGGCACCTCTACCCGCGCAGCCCTTTTGGGTCCGGCGGTGACGTGGTCCATACGGTGAGCCGGTGGCACCCATGAGCCGCAATCGCCTGTTCGTGATCGCCGGTGCGCTGGCCGTCGCCGCCGTCGCCTGCCTGGTGCCCGGAATCATCTTGTCGCAGAAGAATATTGCTTCCTACATCGCGAGCCACTATCACGAGTACGCCCACGACGCGAACGGGAAGCGCTACGAATGCAACGGGCCTCCCGACGACGTGGCCGACACGCTTGCCGAGTACCAGTCCCCCGAGGCGCGTGCCGCCAACGGCGACAGTGAGTACCTGCGCTACAGCAACAACATCGTGATCGTCGGCCCCGACGGCAGTCGCCCGTGCAGCATCCGCCTGGAGGGCCTGAACGCCGGATACAGCCACGGCGCCTTCATCTTCCTGGGCCCCGGCTTCACGCCCGGCTCGCCCTCGGGCGGCGCCGGCGGTACGCCCGGCGGCCCCGGCGGAACCAAGTGACGGCTCACCACCACAAAGGAGAAAACCATGTACCTCGCCGTCGAGATCGGCACCGTCGACCTCAATCCCGTCCTGAAGGGCGCGGTCGCAACGATCCTGTACTTCCTGGTCGGCATGGCAGTGCTGCTTGTCGGGTTCTACGCGGTCGACGTGTTGACCCCGGGCAATCTGCGCCGGCTGGTGTTCATCGACCGTCGCCCCAACGCCGTCATCGTCGCGGGCGCGATGTACATCTCCCTGACCGTGGTCATCATCACCGCGATCGCGAACAGCTATAGCCAGCTGGGCCAGGGGCTCGTCGGCGTGGCGGTGTACGGGCTGATGGGCGTGATCCTGCTGGGGGTGGCGCTGCTCACGATGCACCTGCTGATACCCGGCAGCTTCCACGAGCACATCGACGAGCCGGAGTTGCATCCGGGATCGTTCGCCGTGGCGCTGATATTGCTCGCCGTGGGAGGAGTCACGGCCGCCGCGGTGTCATGACATCCGTTGATCGGCCGGTGCCAGAGGTGAGCCGGCCCGTGGAGCCTTCGGCGCGGTGGCGCGCCGTGCTGCTGGCCGCCGTTGCGGCATGTGCGGCGTCCGGCATCGTCTACGAACTCGCGCTGCTCACGCTGGCGGCGAGCCTCAACGGCGGCGGCATCGTCGCCACGTCACTGATCGTCGCGGGCTACATCGCCGCGCTCGGCGTGGGCGCCCTGGTGGTCAAGCCGCTGCTGGCGCACGCGGCCATCGCGTTCGTCGCGGTGGAGGTGCTGCTGAGCATCGTCGGCGGCCTGTCGGCGGCGGCGCTGTACACGGTGTTCGCATTCATCGACGACGAGTCGATGTGGATGCTGGCGGTGGGCACCGCCCTGATCGGCGGGCTGGTCGGCGCCGAGGTGCCGCTGCTGATGACGATGCTGCAGCGCGGCCGCAGCGGCGAGGCGCCCGAAACCGGCCGGACGCTGGCCAACCTCAACGCCGCCGATTACCTCGGCGCGCTGCTGGGCGGGCTGGTGTGGCCGTTCCTGCTCTTGCCGCAGCTCGGCATGATTCGCGGCGCCGCGGCCACCGGCATCGTCAATCTGCTGGCTGCGGCCGTCGTGGCGATCTTCGTACTGCGCCGGGTCGTTTCGGCCCGACAAATGGCGACGGCGCTGTGTGCACTCGCCGCCGCGCTCGCCCTGCTCGTCACGCTGCTGGCCCGTTCGGCCGACATCGAGACCACGAGCAGACAGCGCCTATACGCCGACCCGATCATCGCCTACCAACACTCCGCCTACCAGGAGATCGTGGTCACCCAGCGCGGTAACGACATGCGCCTGTACCTCGACGGGGGGCTGCAATTCTCCACCCGGGACGAGTACCGCTACACCGAAAGCCTGGTCTACCCCGCGTTCGGGGCGGGCGCGCGATCGGTCCTGGTCCTCGGGGGCGGGGACGGACTGGTGGCCCGCGAGCTACTGCGTCAGTCGGGCGTCACGAGGATCGTGCAGGTGGAGCTCGACCCCGCGGTGATTCAGCTGGCGCGCACCACGATGCGCAGGGCCAACGGCGGGTCGCTGGACAGCCCACGGGTCAGGGTGGTGATCGACGACGCGATGCGCTGGTTGCGCTCCCCGCACCCGGATGTCGTGCCGCCCGGCGGCTTCGACGCGGTCATCGTCGACCTGCCCGACCCCGACACCCCGGTCCTGGGCCGGCTGTATTCGACCGAGTTCTACGCACTCGTCGGACACGCGCTCGCCGAAAACGGCCTTCTGGTCGTGCAGGCGGGCAGCCCGTTCTCGACGCAGACCGCGTTCTGGCGCACCGCCTCGTCGATCCGCGCGGCCGGCTACGCGGTGACGCCCTACCACGTGTATGTGCCGACGTTCGGTGACTGGGGTTTCGTGCTGGCGCGCCGCGGGGGCAGTGCGCCCACACCCACCGTGCCGCCCAACGCGCCCCCGCTGCGCTTCCTGAACCAGCACGTCCTCGACGCCGCGACGGTGTTTCCCGACGACACTCGCCCCCGCCCGCTCGAGCCCTCGACGCTGGACAATCCGCGCATCGTCGAGGACATGCGGCACGGCTACGACTAGGGCCGTTTCGAAATTCGACGGCGCTTTTAGCGTCCCGCGGCGCACACTGAGCAGCGAGCGCCGGAGATCTCGCGGTTTCTGGTGTTGGGATCGGTAGCCCACCGATACCGGTGTACTTGCAAGGCGACGCCACCTAGGCGACCCGCCGGACGCAAGCCGAAGGAACGCACATGAATATCGCCAGAAAAGTGTTGCGGGCTGCGGCGGGCCTGGTTCTCTCAGTCGGCCTTGCAATCGCAGGTATCGGACTGGCCCAGGGCATCGCGCATGCCAACAAGGGCCCGTTCACTTGGTGTCCAGGGCAGTCAATGGAGTGGCCGAGCGGGCCGAATTCGTCCCGCGGTGTCGCACAGAACTACGTCTGGGATATGTCTGTGTGCCACACGTGGTACATCGTCGCCGACGGGTGGGGGAACGTTCCGCGGATCGCCCTCAACGGACAGCCGACGCTGCAAAGTTCACACACCTGGGACGGCGACAATCCGCCGCCCGACAATCCCTCGGGTGTGAATTGCGGCCCGGGTTGGTGCCCCGTGCCGCCGCACTACGACCCGGGGTTCCACGGATAAGCCGGTGACGGGCGAGCAAGGAGTCGACATGAGTGTCAACGGAGAGTCTTCCGCGTCGCGCCCGTTCGTGGCGTCCTGCTCGATCTACTCGCCCAATTGGGCCAAACTGACCGGCAAGCGCGCGACGATCTACATCCAGATCGGCTTTTGGGCGATCGTTTGGAGTGTTGTGCTGATGATGGTCGGACGCACCTTTGGCAACTCGCGCGGCTCCCACCGGTCCTTCCCGAACGTTCCCGGCCCGGTGATCGCCTACGGCTGGCTCGCGTTGTTGGCCGTTTTGGGGCTCGCCCTCGGCGCCCTGTTCCTTTGGCGATGGCGCCGCAAGTACCACCTAGACGTCACATCCGAGGGACTCACGATCGACGGCGCTCGGGGCGATTTCTACTCATTCGCTGACGCCGAGCTAGGCCTGTGGGCGAGTACGGGACTGGCGCTTCATCTGCGGCGCGGCCGCCATCAATTCATTCTCGGCGGACGTGACTGCCGGATTGGCCCGACGACACCTCTCAGTGCCCCGCCGGCGCCGCTCGTCGATGCCTGGTTGTCCCAGCCGGAGTTCGTCGCGATGTTGTCCCTGAGCGGCCGCTGGCGCGGCTTGGCTGTGGGCGAACCCGCACCGGGAGATCCGGCTCGCTGTGTGCTGTTTCCGAACCCCTTGTTGATCCAGCAGATGGGGCCGTTTGCGCTGATGAAGAAACAGCGATTGGCGCAATCGCTGTCGCAGCCGCAGCTGTTCGTCGACGTCGATGACGACACGATCCGGGTGATCGACGCGGACAGCAACGCGCTCACCGCCTCGGCCTCGCTTTCGCAGGTGACCGCGACCAGGGCCACCTACCGGCTCGACGATGTTGCCGGCCAGTACTTTTCGACGATGCCCGCTGTGACCCTAGGCATTCCCGGCAGCCAACCACTGACCATCGGATGCCGCGACTTCAGCGGGCTTCAGCAGCGATTCCTATGGAGCGACAACGTGGCCGTGATTCACGACCCTCCGGCTTATGCGGTCTCGGGCGCCGACTGGATGACGCTGACAGGAAGGCTCGACTTGGCCTCGTAATGCGGCCCGCCCCTCAGTCCTCGTCGAGAGCGGCCAGCACCTCATCGGACAGGTCGACGTTGGTCCAGACGTTCTGCACGTCGTCGCTGTCCTCTAGGGCGTCGACGAGCTTGAACACCTTTCGGGCGCCGTCGACGTCCACCGGCACGCTGACCGAAGGCTGGAAGCTGGCCTCGGCGGACTCGTAGTCGATACCGGCGTCCTGCAACGCCGTCCGCACCGCCACCAGGTCGGTCGGCTCCGAGATGACCTCGAAGCTGTCGCCGAGGTCGTTGACGTCCTCGGCGCCGGCGTCGAGAACCGCCGTCAGCACGTCGTCTTCGGTGAGCCCGTTCTTCTCCAGGGTGACGACGCCCTTGCGGGTGAAGAGATACGAGACCGAGCCGGGATCGGCCATGGTGCCGCCGTTGCGGGTCACCGCCACCCGGACCTCGCCGGCCGCGCGGTTGCGGTTGTCGGTCAGGCATTCGATCAGCACCGCCACGCCGTTGGGCCCGTAGCCCTCGTACATGATCGTCTGGTAGTCGGCGCCGCCGGCTTCCTCGCCTGCGCCGCGCTTGCGGGCACGCTCGATGTTGTCGTTGGGCACCGAGGTCTTCTTCGCCTTCTGGATGGCGTCGTAGAGCGTCGGGTTGCCCGCTGGGTCCCCACCGCCGGTCCGGGCGGCGACCTCGATGTTCTTGATGAGCCGGGCGAATTCCTTGCCGCGGCGCGCGTCTTTGACGGCCTTTTGGTGCTTGGTGGTGGCCCACTTGGAATGGCCGCTCATGGGTGTCTCTTACCTCTTCTGTCTCCGAAAGTTCGCCAGACGAGTCTACGTGGACGGCTGGCGGAGATTGCCCGGCCGCTCCCCTCACGGCCCGGCCGCCCCAGCAGTCACAAGAACACAGGGATATGCGCCTTCCCGAAATTGATATCGCCCGCGCTATCAATTTCCGGGGTCACATCATCACCCGAAAGCTGGTGCTGATGTGACTGATGGGTCAGGCGGTGCCGTTGACGATGTCCACGAAGAGCTGGTGGACGCGCCGGTCGCCGGTCACCTCGGGATGAAACGCCGTCGCCAGCTTCGCGCCCTGCCGCACCGCGACCGTGTGTCCCGACGCTTCGGCCAGCGCCTGCACGTCGTCGCCGGCCCGCTCCACCCACGGGGCGCGGATGAACACCGCGCGCACCGGGCCGTCCAAACCGGCGAACGGGATGTCACCCTCGAACGAGTCGACTTGCCGCCCAAAGGCGTTGCGCCGCACTGTCATATCGATCGCACGCAGGGGCAGCGCCTCCCGGCCGCCCGCGCCGGCGTCGAGGATCTCACTGGCCAGCAGAATCATCCCGGCGCAGGCGCCATAGGCCGGCAGCCCGTCGGCCAGCAGCCCGCGCAGCGGCTCCAACAGGTCGAGGTCGAGCAGTAGGTGGCTCATCGTGGTGGATTCGCCACCGGGAATGACCAGCCCGTCGACCTTCCCCAGCTCCGCGCGGCGCCGCACCGGCATCGACTCGGCCCCGGCTTCGCGCAGCGCCGCCAGGTGCTCGCGAGTATCGCCCTGCAGCGCCAGCACGCCGATCAGGGGACCGCTCACGACTGAAATCCGCGCGGGAAGCGGGTCAGCCCCTCCTGCATGACCGCCGCCACCATCTCGCCGGACTGGCTGAAGATCTTGCCCTGGCACAACGAGCGACCACCGCTGGCCGACGGCGACGACTGGTCATACAGCAGCCACTCGTCGGCCCGGAACGCGCGCATGAACCACATCGCGTGGTCCAGCGACGCCACCTGCAGATGCTCGCGGACGTCGAGGTGGTTGACCTGCGCCGACCCCAACAAGGTGAGGTCGCTCATGTAGGCCAGCGCGCAGATGTGCAGCACCGGGTCGTCGGGCAGCGGGTCGCGATGGCGGAACCACACCTGCTGCTGGGAGGCCTTGCCGGGCGACAGCTGCAGGCGCTCGCGCGGCACGATGCAGACGTCCCACTCCTCGAACTGCTTGAAGCCGGCGTCGTCGAACACCTTGATCGAGTCCAGGCCGGGCAGCCCGTCGGGCGGCGGCGCGGCCGGCATGACGTCCTGGTGGTGGATGCCCTCCTGGTCGGTCTGGAAGGACGCCCCCATGCTGAAGATGATCTCGCCGTGCTGGATGGCGTTGACGCGCCGGGTGGCGAAGGAGCCGCCGTCGCGGGTGCGCTCGACGATGAAGACCGTGGGCTCGTTGGCGTCCCCGGGCCGCAGGAAGTAACCGTGCAGCGAGTGCACCTGGTAACGGGGGTCGACCGTGCGCACCGCCGAGACCAGCGACTGCCCGGCCACGTGGCCACCGAACGTGCGCTGGAAATATCCCGACTCGGGGCTGAACACCCGACCGCGGTAGATGTTGACCTCGAGTTGCTCGAGATCGAGGATCTCTTCGATCGCCACGGACTGTTTTACCAGCCGCGTTCGGCCAGCCGGTGGGGCTGAGCGAGCTGCTCGACGTTGATGCCCACCATCGGCTCGCCGAGGCCGCGCGACACCTTGGCCAGCACATCCGGGTCGTCGTAGAACGTGGTGGCCTTGACGATGGCGGCGGCGCGCTGCGCGGGATCCCCCGACTTGAAGATCCCCGACCCGACGAAGACGCCCTCGGCTCCGAGCTGCATCATCATCGCCGCGTCGGCGGGGGTGGCGATGCCGCCCGCGGTGAACAGGGTGACGGGCAGCTTGCCGGCCCGGGCCACCTCGACGACGAGGTCGTAGGGCGCCCGCAATTCCTTTGCGGCTACATACAATTCGTCTTCCGACATCGAGGTCAGCCGCCGGATCTCGCCACCGATCGCCCGCATGTGCGTGGTCGCGTTGGAGACGTCTCCGGTCCCGGCCTCGCCCTTGGACCGGATCATCGCCGCGCCTTCGCTGATGCGGCGCAGCGCCTCGCCCAGATTGGTCGCCCCGCACACGAACGGCACGGTGAACTTCCACTTGTCGATGTGGTGGGCGTAGTCCGCGGGGGTCAGCACCTCGGACTCGTCGACGTAGTCGACGCCGAGGCTCTGCAGGATCTGCGCCTCGACGAAGTGCCCGATGCGCGCCTTGGCCATCACCGGGATCGTCACGGCGGCGATGATGCCCTCGATCATGTCGGGGTCGCTCATCCGCGACACGCCGCCCTGGGCGCGGATGTCGGCGGGCACCCGCTCCAGCGCCATCACCGCGACGGCGCCGGCGCCCTCCGCGATGCGGGCCTGCTCCGGGGTGACGACGTCCATGATGACGCCGCCCTTGAGCATTTCGGCCATGCCGCGCTTGACGCGCGCGGTTCCGGTTCGTCCGCTGCCGTTGGGTGACGCGGCGGTATCCACTGCTGATCTCCTTCAACCGTTGTCGACCCAGTCTAGTGGGGGCCGAAACGAGTTTTCCGACTGTGGGACTCACAAGAGGGGCCGATTGGCCCTAGGCCCGTAAATCGACCCCTTGCTACACACACTTGATCGTTAGTTTGCTCACACCCGTGGATACGGGCGCGACGAAAAGCGTGGCCACCTAGTTGCGGTACGGCGGCCGCCGACCTGGCTGAGGAGGGGTCGGGATGGTGCCGGATTTTGGGCTGTTGCCGCCCGAGATCAACTCCGGATTGATGTATGCCGGTCCGGGTGGGGGGTCCATGCTGGCCGCCGCGGCCGCCTGGGTCGGGTTGGCCGCCGAGTTGGGGTGGGCGGCGTCCTCGTATGCGGCGGTCATCTCGGCACTGACGAGCGGGCCGTGGCTGGGTCCGTCGGCCGTCGCGATGGCCGCCGCGGCCAGCCCGTTCGTCACCTGGTTGGCGGCGACGGCGGTGCAGGCCGAGCAGGTGTCGACCCAGGCGACGGCGGCGGCCGCCGCCTACGAGGCGGCGTTCGCGATGACGGTGCCCCCGCCCGTGATCGCCGCTAACCGCGCTCAGCTGATGGCGTTGATCTCGACGAACTTCTTCGGCCAGAACACCCCGGCGATCATGGCCACCGAGGCGCACTACTCCGAGATGTGGGCCCAGGACGCCACCGCGATGACCGCCTACGATGCCAGCACGCTGGCAGTGGGGGCGCAGTTGACGTCGTTCGCCGAACCGCCCGACGGCCTCGGCCCCGCGCCTCAAGCCGCGGCATCGGTGGCGGATCAGGCGCAATCGGCCATGTCGGACGCGCAGCTGATGTCGTCGCTGTTTCAGTCGTTTGGGCTCTCCCCGTCGTCGACTTCGGGGCTGTCGCCGCTGGAGATGCTCTCGATGGGCGGCGAGTTCGCCATGCAACCCATGAGCATGCTCGTCAGTCAGGTCCTGGGCCAGTTCATGGGTGGCGCCAATCCGTTGATGAGCAGCGCCGTCGCCGGCATGCCGTCCATGGGGTCGGCCTTGGCCTCCGCCGGTTCCGCCGTTGGGGCGCAGGCCCCGTCACAGCTGGGCGCTCCCGCGGTGTTGGTGCAGGCGGGCAGGGCGGGTTCCATTGGGGCGCTGTCGGTTCCGCCGGGCTGGGCCACCGAGGTGGAGGCGCCCACGTCGACTGCTCCGGTTGCCGGCGTGCCGACCGCCGGCGTGAGTCAAGTGGCGCCGAGCGTGCCGAGAGTGCCGTTCAAGCCGGCGGTTACCCCGTCCGGGCGCGGGATTGCCGGGGTGAATCCGGCGACCGAGGCGCCGCGCTCCGGTGTGCTGGCGCGCCCGGTGGTCGGCTAGTCGGGGGCGATGCGATGTCGTTCGTGATCACGGCCCCGGAGACGCTGGCAGCGGCCGCCGGAGATTTGCAGGGCATCGGTTCGGCGATAGCGGCCGCGGACGGGGCGGTGGCCACCCCGACGACCATGGTGTTCCCCCCGGCCGCGGATGCGGTGTCCGTCCGCACCGCGGCGCTGTTCGCGACGTTCGGCCAGCACTATCAGGAGATCGGCGCGCGGGCGGAGGCGTTTCATCAGCGGTTCGTGCAGTCGTTGATCGACAGCAGCGATTCGTATGCCCAGGCGGAGGCCTCCAACGCGGCCGCCACGCAACTGGCGCCGACCCTGCCCTCGCAGCAGACGGTGAGCGGAAGCTTGGGCCTGGCAAGCCAATTGCAAAGCACGCCGACGACGACGTCGTCGAGCAACATCGCGTTGATCATGGGCGGCACCGGAAACCCGCAACCCACCCCGTCCTACGTGAGTTCCGTCTACGGCACCTACATCGCCCCGCATTACCCCGGCTACACGCCGGTGGGCCTGACCACTCCCGAGGACTTCTGGCCCGTCACCGGGCTCACCAGCGAAACCTTCGGGCAGTCGGTCCGGCAGGGCGTCTCGATACTCAACAGCGCCATTCTGAGCGAGACCGGTGCGGGCAATCACGTTGTCGTATTGGGCTATTCGCAGAGCGCCACGATTGCCACCCTCGAAATGCGCTATCTCGACGCCCTGCCCGCGGCCATCCGGCCGAGTTCGGACCTGTTGTCGTTCGTGCTGCTCTCCGACCCGAACGTTCCCGGCACCGGCATCCTCACGCACTTCATCCCCGGCTTTGGCGCGTTTCACGTCGTGACTCCGGTGGACACCCTCTACCAGACCGCCATCTACACGCTCCAATACGACCCCATCGCGTACTTCCCGCGGAGCATCTTCAACATCGGGGCGGACCTCAACGCCCTCTTGGGTTTTCCCTACCTGCACTCGACATATCCGACGCTCACCGCCGCGCAGCTTGCCACCGCCATCCAGACACACATCGGCGTGACCACCTACTATCTGATTCCCCAGAACCTGCCGCTGCTGGACCCGCTGCGGATGATCCCCATCCTGGGGAATCCGCTCGCCGACCTGCTCCAGCCCTTCCTTCAGCCGTTCATCGACTTCGGTTATGCCACCGGGCTACCCGGACCCTTCCAATCCATCTCGTTCGCCACCGCCTCCGGCCTGACTCCGGTTGCGGCGCAAGCAATTCCGGAATCGCTCGCCGCCGCATTGAGCGCGCCGACCGACTTCGGCGTCCCATTCGACCGGCTATAGCGCGGTCAGCGGATCGATTGCAGCGGTCCCGGCGCCCGGCCGCCGGCGAGCGCGGCCGCGTCGGTGAGCAGTTCGGACAGCTGCATCGGGTACACCGTCTCGCCGGCCGCGGCCAGTCGGACGATCTCGGCGGCATCACACCAGCGGTGGCCGTGGATGTAGCTGCGTTCCAGGTCCGTTCGGTCCGCGACGGATGGCTCGAACCGCTGGGTGCGGTGGACGAAGTAGAACTCTTCGCTGTCGATCAAAGCGCCGTTGAACTCGAACACCTCGTCGCGCCGCCACACCGGGCCGACCATCTCTGCCGGCGCGACTCGTAACCCGGTCTCTTCGGCCAACTCCCGGGCGGCGGCCTCGGCCAGCCGCTCCCCCTTGCGCACCTCGCCGCCCACCGTTATCCACCAGCTCGGCGCGTGCTCCCGGGCGATTGCGGGATCCGAACCGCGCAGCAGCAGCACCGCGCCGGTCTCGTCGAGCAGCACCACGCGCGCCGACGTGCGGTGGCTGAGCACCCCGTGGTCGCCGTGTGCCAGCGCATGCGGCCGCTCGACGATCTCGAAATAGCTTGGCAGCGCGGCGGTCCCGCCCAGACGGAGCGTCCGCACCAGGAATCGCTCGCGCAGTGCCAGGGTGTCTCGCACGGCGTCGTTGTGGAAGCGGCGGGCCAGCACCACCCGGGCCTCGGCGTCGGCCAGCTCGGCGATCAGCCCGGCCGGCAGCGACGCCGGATCGACGATCGCCAGCGCGGCCGAGAGCTCGTTCTCGCACGACTCGCGCGCCTGCCGCGGCGCGGCCTCGGCGGCGTCGGCCAGCGCGGCCAGCCGCCTGCCCTCCGAGGCGCCGCCGTACGCGTCGATGGCGACCGCACGCGCGACGACCGCGCGCCGCGCCAGCGCACCGTCGAGCGCCTGCCACGACAGGTCGTAGCGGACGTGCAGCCGGTCCAGCCGGTTGGCCGTCTGATAGGCCCAGGCGCCCAATATCGCGAGGAGCCCCACGAGGATCGCGATGGGGACGATCAGCCACGACATCAGCTCGCCACCTCGACCTTGGCGCCGGACGCGGCGACCGTCTCGTAGACCCGCATGATCTGGCTGGCCACCACCGACCAGTCGTAGCGCTGGACCGCGGCCGAACCGGCCGCCACGTAGCGTTCGCGCAGCACATCGTTTTCTAGCACCGAAACCAGGGCATCCGCGAGCGCTACGCCGTCGCCGACCGGCACCAGGCACCCGACCTCGCCGTCACACAGCACGCGCCGGAAGGCGTCCAGGTCGCTGGCCACCACCGCGGTGCCGGCGGCCATCGCCTCGACCAGGACGATGCCGAAGCTCTCGCCGCCAAGGTGCGGCGCGCAGTACACGTCGGCGCTGCGCATCGCCGAGGCCTTCCCGGCGTCGTCGACCTGACCCAAGAAGCGGATGTGCTTCACCAATTCGCCCGCCTGGCCGCGCAATTCGTCCTCGTCGCCGCGGCCGACGACGAGCAGCTGCACGTCCGGCAAGCGCTGGACCACCCCGGGCAGGGCGTCGAGCAGCACCGACATGCCCTTGCGGGGCTCGTCGTAACGGCCCAGGAACAGCACCGTCTTGCCCGGCCGCGGGTAGCCCTCGAGTCGCGGCGCCTTGGCGAACGAGTCGACGTCCACCCCGTTGGGGATCTCCACCGCGTCGGTGCCCAGCGCCTCCATCTGCCAGCGCCGGGCCAGGTCGGATACCGCGATACGGCCGACGATCTTCTCGTGCATCGGGCGCAGGATGCCCTGAAACACCGTCAGCGTCAGCGACTTCGTGGTTGAGGTGTGAAACGTCGCAACGATCGGCCCCGCGGCGATGTTCAGGGCCAGCATCGACAGGCTCGGCGCGTTCGGCTCGTGCAGGTGAAGGACGTCGAAATCGCCTTCGGCAAGCCACTTTTTGACCTTGCGGTGAGTGGCCGGGCCGAACCGCAGCCGGGCCACCGAGCCGTTGTAGGGAATGGGGACGGCCTTGCCGGCGGACACCACGTAGTCCGGCAACGCCGCGTGGGGCGAGGCCGGCGCCAGGACGCTCACCTCGTGGCCGCGCCTGCGCATCACCTCGGCCAGCTGCAGGACGTGCGACTGCACCCCGCCCGGCACGTCGAACGAGTATGGGCAGACCATCCCGATTCGCATCAGGTCTCCCTGAGCCGCGCCTGTTTGGCGTCGGACAGGTCGGCCAGCCACTGGGGTTGCAGCATGTGCCAGTCCTCGGGGTGGGCGGCGATGTTCTCGGCGAACCGGTCGGCCAGCGCCTGGGTGATGGCCTGCACATCGCCGCTGCTGCAGTCCAGCGGCGGCTGGATCCAGACCCGCGAACCGTCGTCGGCGAACCAGCAGTGCGAGGGCAGCAGCGCCGCCCCGGTCTCGATCGCCAGCTTCGCCGGCCCGGCGGGCATCCGGGTGGGTTCGCCGAAGAAGTCGACCTCGACGCCGGAGCGGGTGAGGTCACGTTCGGCCATCAGGCAGACCACCCGGTTGTCCCGCAGCCGGTCACAGAGCACCTCGAAGGGCGGCCGGTCGCCGCCGGACAGCGGCAGCACCTCGAAGCCGAGGCTTTCCCGGTAGTCGATGAAACGCCGATACAGCGATTCGGGCTTGAGCCGCTCGGCGACGGTGGTGAAGGTGCCCCGCGTCTGCGCCAGCCACACCCCGGCCATGTCCCAGTTGCCGCTGTGCGGCAACGCGCAGACCGCCCCGCGGCCCTTCGCCAGCGCCGCGTCCAGGTTGTCCGCACCCTTGAATGTCTCGTCGAGCTGGCGGGCGACCGCGCGAAGATCCATCCCCGGCAGGCGGAACGCCTCACGCCAGTAGCGGGCGTAGGAGGCCAGCGAGGCCCGCATCAGCGCATCGGGCACCTCGGCGGGCGGCACGCCGATGACGCGGGCCAGGTTCTTGCGCAATTGGTCCGGGCCGCCGCCGCGGGCCGCGTAGCGCGCCCCCGCCCCGAATGCGGTGCGCGCGGCGAATTCCGGCATCGCCCGCACGGCCATCCAGCCGGCCGCATACCCCCAGTCGCTCGCGGTGCCGGATGCCAGGCGCCGGGGGGTGCCGATCAAATTCAGGCCCGGGATCACGGCATGCGCTCCGTCGCGCCGGGCGAGGTCCACACGGTGCGCAACCGCTGCACGCAGGTGACCACGCTGGCCACCGCCAGCAGCCACATCGCCACCGCCAGGGCGGGCGGCCAGGCGACGAAGGGGAAGTCGGACACGCCGGCACCTACCAGCACGATGATCAACCTTTCCGGGCGTTCGATGATGCCGCCGTCGCCGCGCAGTCCGCTGGCTTCGGCGCGCGCCTTAATGTAGGAGATGACCTGTGACGTGACGAGGCAGATCAGCGTCGCCACCGTCAGCAGCTTGTCGTGCAGGCCGAACGCGATCCACCACAGCAGCCCGCAGAACACCGCGCCGTCGCTGATCCGGTCGCACGTGGCGTCCAGCACGGCGCCGAAACGGGTGCCGCCCCCGCGCTCCCGGGCCATCGCCCCGTCGAGCATGTCGAACAGCACGAAGAACCACACCACCAGCGTGCCGATGAAGAGCTTGCCCATCGGGAAAAGGATCAGCGCCCCCGCCACGGCGACGATGGTGCCCAGGATGGTGACCGCGTCGGGGGTCAGACCCAGCCGCAGGCACGCCCGGGCGGTCGGAGTGGTGAGCCGCGCGAACGCCGCCCGCGACAGGAACGGCACCTTACTCATGGCTGTCGTGCCCACTCGGTGGCCAGCAGCCGCCGGGTTTCGCGCAGCAACTGCGGGATCACCTTCGACCCCCCGATGATGGTGATGAAGTTCGCGTCGCCGCCCCAGCGCGGCACGACGTGCACGTGCAGGTGTTCGGCCAGTGACCCGCCCGCCGACGTCCCGAGGTTGAGCCCGACGTTGAATCCGTGCGGCCGCGACACGTTCTTGATGACGCGAATTGCCTTCTGGATGAAGGCCATCAACTCCGCGCTCTCGTCCTCGGTGAGGTCCTCGAGCTCGGACACCCGCCGGTACGGCACCACCATCAGGTGCCCGGGGTTGTACGGGTACAGGTTGAGGACGGCGTAGACGAGCTCGCCGCGGGCGACCACCAGGCCTTCCTCGTCGGACAGTCGCGGGATGTCGGTGAACGGCTGCTCGGTCTTGCCCGAGGAGTTGGGGTCGCGCTTCATCGGCGCCTCGGCCAGATAGTTCATCCGGTACGGCGTCCACAGGCGCTGCAGGTGGTCACTTTGGCCGACGCCCGTGTCCAGGATGGTGTCGTCGGCGCGTTCCTCTTCGGTCATTGTCTACTCACCGCCGGTCACCTTTACGAGTTCGGCTGTGGGAGCGGCATTTTGGCGATCGGCGACCCAAGCCACGATGGCGTCGACGGCGCTGTCCCGTGGCGCGCCGTTGATCTGCGTGCGGTCACCGAAGCGGAAGCTGACGGCATCGGCCTCGACGTCGCGGTCGCCGGCCAGCAGCATGAACGGGACGCGCTGGTTGGTGTGGTGGACGATCTTCTTGGCCATCCGGTCGTCGCTGGCGTCCACCTCCACCCGCACACCCTGCGATTTGAGCTGCGCGGCAACGCTTTCCAGGTAGGGCACGTGTTCGTCGGCGACCGGGATGCCGACCACCTGCACGGGCGCCAGCCACGCCGGGAACGCGCCGGCGTAGTGCTCGGTGAGGATGCCGAAGAACCGCTCGATGGACCCGAACAACGCGCGGTGGATCAGCACCGGCCGCTGACGCGAGCCGTCGGCGGCGGTGTATTCCAGCTCGAAGCGTTCCGGCATGTTGAAGTCGAGCTGGATGGTCGACATCTGCCAGCTCCGGCCCAGCGCGTCCTTGACCTGCACCGAGATCTTCGGGCCGTAAAACGCCGCGCCGCCGGGGTCGGGGATCAGCTCCAGCCCGGAGGCCACGCCGACGTCGCGCAGGACCTCGGTGGCCTCGTCCCATAGCTCGTCGGAACCGGAGTACTTCTCCGGGTCCTTGGTGGACAGCTCCAGGTAGAAGTCGTCGAGTCCGTAGTCGGCCAGCAGGTCGAGCACGAAATGCAGCACCGACGCCAGCTCGTCGCGCATCTGCTCGCGCGTGCAGTAGATGTGCGCGTCGTCCTGCGTCATGCCGCGCACCCGGGTCAGGCCGTGCACCACGCCGGATTTCTCGTAGCGGTACACGCTGCCGAACTCGAAGAGCCGCAACGGAAGTTCGCGATACGACCGTCCGCGCGACCGGTAGATCAGGTGGTGCATCGGGCAGTTCATCGGCTTGAGGTAGTAGTCCTGGCCGGGCTTGCGCACCGTGCCGTCCTCGTTGAACTCGGCGTCGAGATGCATCGGCGGGTACATTCCGTCGGCGTACCACTCCAGGTGACCCGACGTGACGTACAGCTGCGCCTTGGTGATGTGCGGAGTGTTGACGAATTCGTACCCGGCCTCGATGTGCTTGCGCCGCGAGTACTCCTCCAGCTCCCTGCGCACGACGCCGCCCTTGGGGTGGAAAACCGCCAGCCCGGAACCGATTTCGTCGGGGAAGCTGAACAGGTCCAGCTCGGTGCCCAGCTTGCGGTGGTCGCGGCGCTGCGCTTCCTCGAGCAGCTCGAGGTGGCGGTCCAGCGCCTCCTGGGATTCCCACGCGGTGCCGTAAATGCGTTGCAGGCTGGCGTTTTTCTGGTCGCCCCGCCAGTAGGCGGCGGAACTTCGGGTCAGCTTGAACGCCGGGATGTGCTTGGTGGTCGGGATGTGCGGCCCGCGGCACAGGTCGCCCCAAACCCTTTCCCGGCTGCGGGGATTGAGGTTGTCGTAGGCGGTGAGCTCGTCGCCACCCACCTCCATGATGTCGGGGTCGCCGGACTTGTCATCGACGAGTTCCAGCTTGTACGGCTCGTTGGCCAACTCCGAGCGCGCCTGGTCCTTGGACTCATAAACGCGCCGCTCGAACAGCTGCCCCTCTTTGACGATCTGGCGCATCCGCTTTTCCAGCGCCGCCAGATCCTCGGGCGTGAACGGCTCCGCCACGTCGAAGTCGTAGTAGAAGCCATCGGTGATGGGCGGCCCGATGCCCAACTTGGCGTGCGGGAACATGCCCTGGACGGCCTGGGCCAGCACGTGCGCGGCCGAATGCCGGATGACACTGCGCCCCTCGTCGGTGTTGGCCGCCACCGGGACGACCTCGACGTCGGCC
Organism: Mycobacterium sp. E2238; assembly: GCF_001672665.1. NCBI lineage: Bacteria > Bacillati > Actinomycetota > Actinomycetes > Mycobacteriales > Mycobacteriaceae > Mycobacterium > Mycobacterium sp. E2238. The sequence continues at coordinate 33,241 of NZ_LZKF01000192.1, forward strand.
TCGGGCACCCAGCTCAGGTCGCGCAACCTGCCGTCGGCGTCGCGCACCACCACGATCGCGTCCGGGGAACCCCGGCCCGGCAGCCCCGCCTCCCGCACCGCGGCGGCCGCGGTAGTGCCGGCAGGAACCCGGATCGGGGCTTGCGGCGTGAGCTGTGCGGCGGCACTCATCGGGTCAATTCTCCAGGCTTTGGACATCTCGGAACGATCGCGACCATGCTATCCGTGTGGCCGACCACCACCCCACACCGCCGGGCCACCACTGATTGACCCCTCGATCGAACTGCGCCTACCGTGCCAGCGTGGTCACCACCATCGAACGGTTGGCCGGGTGGGCCGCTGACCTGCGTCTCGAGGACGTCCCCGACACCGTGGTCGACCTGTGCCGCACCCAGCGCCGATCCGTGTTCGCGGCCACGGCCGCGTCGGCCCGCGACGCCGCGTCACGGCGCGTGCTCGCCGGCGTCGAGAGCTGGGCCGGCGACGGCCCCGCGGCGGTGCCGGGATTACACCGATCCGTCGCCGTCGACGACGCCCTCTACGCCGCGGCCGCGTTGTCGATCGCGCTCGACTTCGACGACTACATGTGCTTCGCGCACGCCGGCCACTCCGCCGTATGGGTACCGGTCCTCCTCGCGGCCGAGACCGGCGCCCCGGCGGCCGAGCAATTGGCCGCCCAGGTCGCGGCCAACGAGCTCGAGGCCCGCTTGGGCGGCGCCTGCATGCTGGGGCCGCTCAACGGTCAGCTGTGGTCGTTCGTGCATGCCGCCGGAGCCGCCGTCAGCGCCGGACGTCTGCTTGGACTCGATGCGCGCCGGCTGGCACATGCCCTGGCCCTTGCTCTCTACCAGGCTCCGCGCGCCACCGTCCCGGGGTTCATGGCCCCCGATTCGAAGCTGCTGACGGCCGCGGAACCGACACTGGCCGGCGTCCGGGCCGCCCGCCTGGCCGCCAACGGCGTCACCGGCCCACTGGATGCCCTCGACCACCCACAAGGCTTCTTCGATGCGTTCTCCTACGCGCCGCTGCCCGCACTTCTGGGCGGGCTTGGCTCCGGTTGGGCGACACGGACTCTGAGCGTCAAGCGGTATCCGGGCTGCGCGTATGTCGACACGACCGTCGACGCGCTGCACGAACTCGGGCCGCCGCCGGCCGCGGACGTCGCGTCGGTGGTCGTCGATGCGGGCGTGCTGACGTGCGGGATGGACGCCCTGTCGCACGGGTACACGGCCGGCCGCACGCCCACCCCGGTGACCATCAACTTCTCGATCCCGTGGACCGTTGCCGCCACTCTTGTCGCCGGCCGGCTCACACCGGACGAGGTCAACGAGGAATGGCTGGCCGGCCACCACCGCGAGCTCGCCGACGTCGCCGCACGGGTGTCGTTGCGGCACGACTGGTCGCTCACCTTGCGTACGGCCGAGGCGATGGCGCCGCTTCTTCCGGTTCGCGCTATGACAGTCGGCACGCCAGCCCGCCGGCTGCTCGCCGCCGTCCGGCGAACTCGCAAGGAACACAAGGGCGTTCGCTTCGCCCTCGGCGACTCGGTCGCCCTACTCCGCGCGCTGCGCGATGGTGGAATCGGGGCGGCCGGACGAGCGGCGACAGGACAGTTGTGGGCGCCGGCAGCGCTGGACGCATTCACCATGACCTTCCCGGCCCGGGTACGGGTGAGGTTGCGCGACGGACAGGAGTTGGCGGCCGAATGCGGTGTTCCCCGCGGCGGCGCCGGCAATGTGAAAACCAGTCCCGACGCCGTCAGCCGCGAAAAGCTGTTGGCGAGTGGACCTGCCGTGTGGGGCCAAGAGCGGACTGCCGACATCTTCGAGGCGATTGACGCCGACGCCGCCGACCTGTGGCGCTTGCTGGGCCGTTAGGGCTGACCCGGCTTGAGCCGCACGAACAGGGCGTCGGCTTCGGTCAGCAGCGTGTCACCGTCGGTCAACCGGCCGGACACGAAGATCTTGCGCCCGTCCACCCGGTCGATGCCGGCGTCGAACCGCAATTCCTTCTCGATCGGCACGATGCGGCGGTAGTCGATCTTCAGGTAGGCCGTGCGCTGGTAGGGGCCCCCGGTGAGCACCGAGGACGTCAGCCCCAGCACGCTGTCGAACAGCATTCCCAGGCAGCCGCCGTGCACGGCACCGTTGCGGCCCAGGTGAAACCGGGCGAACCGGGCCGAACCCTGGATGCGGCCGTCGTCGGTCTTGCGGGCCTTCATGGGCACCGACAGGATGTTGCCGCGCATCGGCAGGTCCATGCGACGCCCCGACGGGGACTCCCACTCGTCGGCGTCGAACGGGCTCAGCAGCGCCGACACCTTGTCCAGCAGGTTGGCGGCCTCGGTGATCACCGCGTCGGGGGCGTCGACGGCGCGGGCGTGGTCCTGCAGGGTGCGCACGGCATCGATGAACCTGCCGTAGTCGGGCCCGCCCTTGGTCGTCGGCTCCGGTGGGTTGAACCCGCCGCCGGGGTGCTGCTGATGTTCCGCCACCAGCACACCGTATTGCGCGGCCGAAGGGGCGGCGCGGTCAGACCGTCTGTTGAGCCCCGGCCGCTGAGAGGGTGTCGAACTCGTCGTCGGACAGCGTGATCTCGGCGGCGGCGACGTTCTCCTCCAGGTGAGCCACCTTCGAGGTGCCCGGAATCGGCAGCATCACCGGCGACCGTTTCAGCAACCACGCCAGCGCCAGTTGCGACGGAGTCGCGTGGTGCTCACCGGCGATGCGCTGCAGCGGGCCGTCGGGGGCGGCCAGCGGCCCGGCGGCCAGTGGGAACCACGGGATGAAACCGATGCCCTGTCGGGTGGCGGCGTCCAGCAGCGGTTCGGCGCCCCGGGCGGACAGGTTGTACATGTTCTGCACCGACACGATCTCGGTGGTCCGCTGGGCCTCCGAGAGTTGGTCGACGTTGATCTCGGACAGACCGATGTGGCGGATCTTGCCCTCGTTCTTCAGGGTCAGCAGCTCGCCCACCTGGTCGGCCAGCGGGAAGTCGCGGTCGATGCGGTGCAGCTGGAACAGGTCGATGGTGTCGACGCCCAGGCGGCGCAGGCTCATCTCGCATTCCTGGCGCAGATAGCTCGGGTTGCCCAGCGGGATCCAGACGTCCGGCCCGGTGCGCAGCAGCCCCGCCTTGGTCGCGATGACCAATCCGTCGTAGGGGTGCAGCGCCTCGCGAATGATGTCCTCGGATATGTAGGGGCCGTAGGAGTCCGCGGTGTCGATGAAGTTCACGCCCAGTTCGACGGCGCGGCGCAAAACCCGGACGCATTCGTCGCGATCGGCGGGCGGGCCCCAGACACCCTTGCCGGTCAGGCGCATGGCGCCGAACCCGAGCCGGTTGATGGTCAAGTCGCCGCCGAGGGTGAAGGTTCCGGACGCTTGTGCAACAGTTTTCGAGTTTTGTGCGGTCACTTTTACGACCGTACGCCGGAAATGTCGCCGCGCACCTCGGCGTGGCAAGCTGGGCGGGTGGACTTAGCAGCGCTCGAGGAACTCCCGCTGACCTATCCCGAGGTGGGGGCGACCGCATCCGGCAACTTGCCCGCGGGATACGGCCACCTGCACACGGAGACTCAGATCGGCACGGGCCAGCAGCGCTTCGAGCGGGCCGCCGACGCCGTCATGCGCTGGGGCATGCAGCACGGGGCGGGGTTGCGGGTGCGCGCCAGCTCCGACGTCGCCGAGGTCGGCACAGTTGTGGTGGTGCGCATGGGTTTTCTGCCCGCGCCATGCCGGGTTGTGTATGTCGTCGACGAGCCCGACATCCGCGGATTCGCCTACGGGACATTGCCGGGACATCCGGAGTCCGGCGAGGAGCGCTTCGTCGTCCGGCGTGACCCCGCCACCTCCGCGGTGTTCGCGGAGGTGACGGCGTTCTCGCGGCCCGCGACCTGGTGGAGCAAGGCCGCCAGGCCAGTGGTGGCGGTGGCCCAGCGCGTCATCGCCAAGCGCTATCTGCGCGGGGTCTGAGCCTGGCAGGCTATCGGCGCCCGATGCTGCCGGTGTGCACGCCCTGCGCCAGCCGGGCGAGCGCGATGGCGCCGACCAGCAAACCGAAGTCGCGCAGCGCCACGTCGTAGAAGCCCGGCCCGGTGACGAGGTCGATGATGATCCCGGCCAGCCACGCGGCGACCACCCATGCGCCGAACCGCGGCACGACGGCGACCAGCACGCCGGCCACGATCTCGATGACCCCCACCAGATACATGCACTGATCGGCGGTCCCGGGCACCAGGTCGTTGATCCAGCCGGCCAGGTACATGCTCCAGTGATGCGGGTGGGTCAGCACGTTGAAGAACTTGTCCAGCCCGAAGACGATGGGCGCGATGGTGAAAACCGTGCGCAGGGCGTAGTACGCCGACAGCGCCGGGTCCTTCAACTGAGCGGAGAGCGCCGGGGTGGCGTTGGTGGTGCTCATGGAATCCTCCTCTAACAGACAATAATTTGAACGTTAGAAGCTGTAGACTGTAGCGTCAAGAGTTTTATCCGTTAGAAATGGCTGCCGACGTGGACGACGACTCCCTGAAGCGCGACGCCGCGGGCATCGGGGCGCTCGCCGACCCGGTGCGACGTGAGCTCTACCGGTTCGTGTGCGCCCAGTCGGCGCCGGTGAGCCGCGACCAGGCGGCCGACGCCGTCGGGATTGCGCACCACCAGGCCAAGTTTCACCTGGATCGGTTGACCGCCGACGGCCTGCTGGAAAGCGACTACGCGCGCGTCACGGGCCGATCCGGGCCGGGCGCGGGGCGGACGTCCAAGCTGTACCGCCGGGCGAGCCGCGACATCGCCGTCAGCCTCCCCCAGCGCGAATACGAACTGGCGGGACGCTTGATGGCAAAAGCCATCGCCGAGTCGTCCTCCACCGGCGCGCCCGTTGCCGAGGTCCTCAACGGCGTCGCCCACGACTACGGGCAGACCATCGCCGCCACGCCGCGCCGGCCCGCCAGCGCCGCCGCCGGACTCAAGCTCGCCGTCAAGGTCTTGAGCAGGTACGGCTACGAACCCCGCGCCGTCGGCCGCAGGATCGAACTCGCCAACTGCCCGTTCCACGCGCTCGCGCAGGAGCAGACCGAGCTGGCCTGCAACATGAGCCACGCCCTGATCACCGGCGTCGCCGATGCCCTGGCGCCGCACGGTCCCGACGCCCAGCTGTGCCCGGGGCCCGACCGCTGTTGCGTCGTGCTCACCCCCGGCGGCTAGGCGGACGCTAGGAGCCCCAGACGCTCAGCAGACGCTCTGCGCCCGAACACATTTCGTCGATCACCTCTGCCACCGACGCGTCGTCGCGGATCATCCCGACGCCCTGACCGGCGTCCACGGGGGCCACCCGGCGGTCGTCGGCGGCGATGGAGGCCGCGAGGTCGTCGCAGGCCTGCGGGTTGAGCGTGTCCTCTTTACCCGTCCAACGCTCGACGAAGTCGTTGGTCAGCACCCGGGACGGGAACCGCGCGGGCCACGGCCGGGCCTGGGCGACGTCGAAGGCCCGGGTGACGGCGGTGTCGGTGGCCCGGGCCGCGATCAGCGCGCGGCGGCTGCCTTCGCCGGAGAGCGCCTCCGGACACGCGGCCAGGCGGGTTCCCACCCACGCCCCGCTCGCACCGGCGGCCAGCACGGCGGCCAGGCTGCGCGCCGAAGCGACACCGCCGCCCGCGAGGACCGGCACCGAGACGGCGTCCAGCACGGTGTCGAGCAACGGCAGCGTCGCGAGCTTCGTCTCGCCGTGACCGCCACCCTCGGACCCCCGGGCGACCAGGATGTCGACGCCGGCATCGGCCGCCTGGCGCGCCCCGGCGCCGTCGTAAACCTGTGTGGCGGTGGGGATCCCGGCGTCGTGCGCCTTTGCGACCCAGGACCAGTCGGTCCCGAAACTGACTGACAGCAGGGCCGGCCGAGCCGCCAGCGCATCCTCGAGCAGCCCCGCCTCGGTGCGCATCACCCAATCGACCAGGCCGATGCCGAACGTTCCCTGCACGTGCTGCAGCTGGCTTTGCAGCAGTTCCCTCGTGGCGACGCTGCCCATGCCGACCATGCCCAGGCCACCGGCCGCGGTCACCGCCGCGGCCAGCCGGCCCCCGGCGACGCCGCCCATGGGCGCGTTGACGATCGGTACCCGCAACCCGAATTCCCTTGACCAGGGCGTGGAAAGCATCCGGCTAGTGAACCGACGGAAGGGTCTTGAGCACGGTCAGCATGACCACCGAATCCTCGACCGCGTGCAGGGCGTGCCGTTCGGTCGGGATCGCGACATAGTCGCCGGTTTTGCCCTCCCAGGCGTCGTCGCCGGTGGTCATCCGCACGTGGCCCTGCAGCACCTGCAGCGTTGCCTCGGCGGGGCCGTCGTGTTCGGAAAGCTCATGGCCGCCAAGCAAAGCCAGCACGGTCTGCCGAAGCTCGTGGCTGTGGCCACCGTGGATGGTGTGGGCGGCCCGCCCGCTGTGCGATTCCTTGGCCTCGGCCAGCTTTTCGGACGCGAGGCTCGTCAACGAGATTGATTCCATAGCTGAGTCCTTTGCGGTTGAGCGGACACCATCAGGCCGTCAGTAGCAGTATCCCCGCCACGACCAACGCGATTACCTTGACCACCTCGAAGCCGACGTAGACGTAGTGGGCGCGGGAGCGCGGCCCGTCCGACCCGGCGAGCACGCTGTCCGAGCGGCGGGTCAGTCGGGGGCGCACCGCGATCAACTGCACGGCCAGCGCGCCCGCCGCGACGAAAACCGCGGCGGTGGTGCCCGTCGTCGTCAAGCCCCCGGCCACGATCGCCACGAGGACCAGGGCGAAGCAGACCTCGACGGTGTTGAGGGCCCGGAACACCAGCCGCCCGATGCCGAGCCCGATCTGCAACGTCACGTTGGGCGCGCGGAATTTCAGCGGGGCTTCCAGGAACGAGATCGCCAACACCATGCCGAGCCACACGAAGGTGAGCGCAACGGCGACCGCCGGCCCGGCGCTCATTTGGCCGCGGTCCGCGGCGCCAGGTGCGCCACGCACAGATCCGGTTCGACGAACGCTTCGAGCCGATCGACCGAAACCGGCGCTCCCCAGGCCTCCATGGCGCCTTGCATGAGACCCAGATGCACCGGGCACACGACGGCGGTCCGGTTTTCGGCCAGCTCCAGGAACGGGCAGTGCCGCAGGCCGACCTGTTGCTCCCCGTCGGCCGCCCGCCGTTCGGGCGCGAAGCCGAGCTCGTCGAGCATGTTGACCAAGTGGTCGATGGCGTCGTCGGCGCTGGCGGGTTCCGGTGGCACCGCTTCCAGGCTGGCGTCCAGCTTTCGCCCCCAGGCCCGGCCCGCGGCCTGGGCCTTGGCGCCGGCATCGCGCTCTCCGGCGAACGCCACGGCCAGGATCTCGGCGAGCAGGCGGTAGTGCCGCGTGCCACCGCGGTCCATCTGCCGGACCGCGCGGAACATCAGCGGCGGGCGACCCGGCCCCTTGCGGTCCAGCTCGACGTGCTCCACCTGCCCGTCACCGACCAGGCTGTCGAGGTGGAAGCGGACCGTGTTCGGATGGACGCCAAGCACGTCGGCGATCGCGGCGATGCTCATGGGATCGGGCGACGCCCGCAACACCCGCAAAACCTCGCGGCGGCGGCTGGCGGATTCCCCGATCGACGTCGGCGACAACTTCACAGGACCCTCACGCTCCTTCCGCTTGGTCGGCCCTCGGCTGAGCGGCCACCAAAGGCGTGTCTACACCGAGCGGCCCGAGCTTGGCCGCCCCACCCGGGGATCCCAGGGGGGCGTCGCGGCCGGGCAGCGTTTCGGTGAAGAACGCCTCGTTGTCGGCCAGGTACGGTCTGAGCTCCTCGGGCAGGTCGTCTTCGTAGTAGATGGCATCGACCGGGCACACCGGCTCGCATGCTCCGCAGTCCACGCATTCGTCGGGATGTATGTAGAGCGCGCGGCCGCCCTCGTAGATGCAATCGACGGGACACTCGTCCACGCAGGCGCGATCCATCACGTCGATGCATGGCTTCCCGATCACGTACGTCATGGGCAAGAGTTTACACAACATTGCTTGTAAAAACGAGGCCCACTAAAAGCTTTGCGCTGACGCCGGTTTCGCGTCTTCGGGATGGGCGAGCCGATAGACCTCGATGAGGCGCGCCACATCGGTGGGCGTGACGATGCCGACCACCTGAGCCCCCTCGAACACCAGAGCACGGCTGCGGGGACCGGCCGGCGCCATCCGCTCCAGCAGGGCCGTCAGCGGCTCCTGCGGCGCACCGGACGGGACCTCGTGAAGCGGTTGCGCGACCTCCCCCACGGTGACGGTGGCGCGCTGGGCGGGCGCGACCTCGCGCAACCGGCGCAACGTGATCAGACCGGTAATCGCCCCGCTCCGGTCGACGACTGGGTATGCCGAGTGCCGGTCACCGAGCACATAGCGCTGGACGAAATCGTCGACGGTGATCCAACCGGGCGCGGTATGCGGCCCGGCGGTCATCGCGTCGGCGACGCGCACGCCGGAAAACATCTGCTGGGTCGATATCCGCGTCTCCTCCTCGCGACTGGCCGCGAAGATGAACCAGCCGATGAACGCCAGCCAGACTCCGCCGATCACGCCGCCCAACAAGAATTCGGCCAGCCCCAGCCCGATCAGGATGAAGGCGACCACCCGTCCGGCGTGCGCCGCGCCGATGCTCGCCCGCACGCTGTCCCCGTGGCTGCGCCACAGGATGGCCCGCAGCACGCGGCCACCGTCCAGAGGTGCGCCGGGCAACAGGTTGAAAAGCCCGAGCAGCAGGTTGATGACGGCCAGCCAGGACGCGACCCCGATCACGATAGGAGCGGCGCGCACCGTATGCAGCGCCGCGACCAGCCCGCCGAAGGCGGCGGCCAGGGCGAGGCTGGTGGCCGGCCCGGCGATCGCGATCCGGAAGGCGGCCTTGGGGGTCTTGGCCTCGCCACCGAGGGTGGTCACACCGCCGAACAGCCAGAGCGTCACGCTCCCGACGGACACCCCGGCGCGGCGGGCGACGATGGCATGCGCGAGCTCGTGCGCCACCAGCGAGGCCAACAGCACCAGCGCGCCGCACGCTCCGGCCAACCAGTAGGCGCCGTGCGAATATCCTTTGACCGTTCCGGGCAGCGTGCTGGCCAGGCTCCAGGTGAACAACCACAGGATGACCAGCACGCTCCAGTGGACGTTCACCGGGAATCCGGCGACTCGCCCTATCGGGATCGCGTCGCGCACCTCGAACCTCCAAAGTCGTTGAGGAGAGGCGGTTCCACTGCCGCCTCTGGCTCGAAAGTAGGGCGCTACCGCGGCCGCAACTAGGGCCGTATGACCCCGAGCGAGCGGCCAATCGGCCTGCTTGGGACGCGGTCAGAATTCGCACCGGCGTCCCAGGCAGCCGCCGCTGAACGTGGCGTCGGCGGCAAGCAGGGCCTCCTCGGAGCCGACGTAGGTGAGCACCTGTCCGGCCCGGGTGCCGTAGCGGTAGACGGTGATGCCCTTGACCCTCGCCTTCCACGCGGCCAGATAGATCGCGCGGACGTCGTCGACGGTCGATTCGGCCGGCAGGTTGACGGTTTTGGACACCGCGGCGTCGACGTGCCGCTGCACCGCGGCCTGCATCCGCAGGTGCCAATCCGGGGTGATCTCGGCTGCGGTGGGAAACGCCGCCCGAACCTCGGCGGGGACGTGTCGGTCCTCGCGCACGCCGCCGTGCCGGGCGATTTCGGCGATCAGGTCGGGATGGTAGAAACCGCGGTCGCGGGCGAGCCGGTCGAAACACGGGTTGACCTCGAGCAGGCGCCGCCCGATGACCGCCCGGACGTAGGCGATCGCGAACATCGGCTCGATCCCCGCGCTGGTACCGGCGATCAACGAGATGGTGCCGGTCGGCGCTATCGAGGTGAGCTGGGCGTTACGCCGCGGCGCCGAGCCCGCCAAGCGGCTGTCCGCGAAGGCCGGAAACGGTCCGCGCTCCTCGGCCAGCCGCTCAGAGGCGGCATGTGCGGCCCGGTTGACGGTGCGGGCGATCCGGCCGGCCAGGCGAACGCCGCGCTCGCTGTCATACGGAATTCCCAACCCGGCCAGCATCTCCGCCAGGCCCATGACGCCCAGCCCGATCTTGCGGGTGGCCTTGGTGGCCGCTTCGACTTCGGGGAAGGGAAACCGGCTGACGTCGATGACGTCGTCCAGGAAGCGCACGGCCAGTTCCGTCACCGCCGTGAGCCGATCCCAGTCGATGCCGCCGCCGCTGACCATCCGAGCGAGGTTGATCGAACCCAGGTTGCACGATTCGTAGGGCAGCAGCGGGACCTCCCCGCACGGGTTGGTGGCCTCGATCCGGCCCAACGCCGGCGTCGGATTGGCGCGGTTGATGGTGTCGAGGAACACCAGTCCGGGGTCGCCGCACCGGTGTGCGGCCTCGCAGATCGCGGTGAACAGATCGGCTGCGGGCACCGTCGCGACCACCGCACCCGTCCTCGGGTTGACCAGCCGATGGCTGCCGCCGCGCGCGACGGCGCGCAGGAATCGGTCGGTCACGCCCACCGACAGGTTGAACTGGTTGAGCTCACTGGCCGAGCGGGACTTGGCGGTGACGAAGTCGTAGATGTCGGGGTGCGATACGTCGAGCACCGCCATCGATGCGCCGCGCCGGCGGCCACCCATCGAGATCACCGCGGCGGCGTAATCGAACAGCCGGAGAAACGACAGCGGTCCGCTGGCCGTCCCGCCGGTGCGGGCCACCGAATCACCGGCGGGTCTCAGGTGGGTGAACGCGTAGCCGGTCCCTCCGCCGGCCTGGTGTATGTCCGCGCTCTGTGCGAGCGCGGTGAAGATTGAATGCAGCGAATCAGCCACTGGCAGAACGAAACACGCGGAAAGCAGCCCCAGTTCGGTGCCGGCGTTCATCAGCGTCGGCGAGTTGGGTAGAAACTCGAGCCCACGCAGCAGCGCCGAAAACCGTTGGGCCCACACCGCCGAGGACCCGGAGCGGAACTTCTCCTCGGCCCCCGCGACCTGGTTCGCGACGCGGTCCATCATTTCGCCGGTCGATTCCATCGGCCTGCCGCGGTCGTCGCGCAGCAGATAGCGCTCGCCCAGCACCGTCACGGCGGCCACGCTCAATTTGAGTTCGTCGCGCACACCGGTCAGCTCTTTGGTCGCGCGTAATTCGGCGTGGTGCCGGCGGTAGTCGGCATAAGCGCGGGCAACGTCGTCCAGGCCGGCCGCCGCCAGCTGCGCCTCGACCACGTCTTGGATCTCCTCGACCCGCGGAATTGCGCTGCGGGCCTGACCCGCCAGCGCATCGGCCACCGACCTGGCCAGCCCGCCGGGTAAGTCCGGGTCGCGATGTCCGGCCTCGCGCGCGGCCCCAGCGATCGCCGTCTCGATGCGGCCCACGTCGAAGGGGACCAGGCGTCCGTCCCGGCGCCTGATGCTCGACGGCCACCGCGCCGACCGCGCTGTCCCGGCCATCGTTCGAGTATCCCCGTCACACCCAAAAGTCGTCGCCCGAAACGAGATAAGGACTTCCGTCCCTACCGTGGTGGCGGCTTGCGTGGTCGGATCGAAGACGTCCGTTTGAAGACAACAGACATCCCAGGAGAGAACAATGACCAGCACGCTGCCCGCGGCACAGAAGCCGCACATGCTGTTCCCCGAGTTCGCGGACTTCTTCTCGTCGTTCCCGTCGTTCGCCGGAATCCGCCCGATGTTCGACACCCGGCTCATGCGGTTGGAAGACGAGATGGTTGATGGCCGCTACGAGCTGCGCGCCGAGATCCCGGGCATCGACCCGGCCAAGGACGTCGATATCACCGTCCGCGACGGTCAGCTCACCATCAAGGCCGAGCGCAGCGAGAAAAAGGAGTTCGACGGCCGATCGGAGTTCTCCTACGGCTCGTTCGTCCGCACCGTGTCGCTGCCGTCCGGTGCCAACGAAGACGACATCAAGGCCAGCTACGACAAAGGCATCCTCACTGTCTCCGTGCCGGTCTCACAGCCCGCGCCCGAGGAGAAGCACGTAAAGGTCGCCGCAAAGTAGCCGGCTGAAGCGGGGCCCGGGCAGCGTCGCCCGGGCCCGTCACGGCCGTTGGGGGCGCCGGCTCCAGTGATGACTTTGGGCCCTATCCGCAATCAGCGCGTGACGGAATAATGGCGTCGTCTGACGTAACTTGGCTGGTGCGGTTGCGGCTGAACGAAGGAGCATGGCGGTTATGGGCGGTATCCCGACGTTGTCGTTGACCGACTCTGACGTGGACGCCCTGGCTTCGGAATTCCTGCAATCGCGGTACCTCGGCCCAATTTATGCCGACTGGTCCCCTGACCGACGCCTCGACACGTTCCTGCGGCGCCGCGGCCTGTCGCGCGTTGCCGATGACGGCGACCTGTCCAACACCGTCTTGGAACGCATCATGGCCCACGTGGGCCGCGCCTCGCACCGGGCGCGAGGCTGATCGCAACACCGACCCGTGGCGCCGACGCTCAGTCGGCAACGCCTACTGCCGCTTCGAGTTCGGCCAGGCACTCCTCGGTCGCCGGTATGAAGGTCTCGATATCGGGCACCACGTCGCGGCCCGCGGCATAGCCGAACCCGATCCGGTCGGCGTACGCGCATGTCGTGATGTTGAGTGCGTGACCGTCGTACACCGTCGACACCGGATACATCTCCTCGATTCGAGCTCCGTTCCAATACATTTCGGCTACCGGGCCGCGGACGTGGGAAATCGGCAGGTTGTATCCGGTCCGGATTTTCGGCGTGAACGGCAGCAGCGGTCCGATCGCCGTCGCGGCGATGCTGCCGGCGTTCGTCAGCAGTGACGCCGCCGCTCCCCGTTTGGCCACCCAGTGCTTGCCCTCCGACATGGACCGATGGATCGCGTCCAGCCGGGCCAGCGGGTCATCCAGGTTGGTGCCCAACGGGCACATCCACAGCCCGAACCTGTTGCCGTGCTGGTCTTTTGGCGTCTCGTGCTCGGGGTCGCGCACCGTGACGGGGCAGGCGGCCACCAGCGACCGGTCGGGCAGTTCGGCGCGATCACTCAGCCACCGCCGCACCACGCCGGCCGCCATCGCGGTGAGCACGTCGTTGCCGGTCACGCCGGCGGCCTGCCGCACGGCTTGGATGCGGCTTTTCGCCCAGCTGCCCGCGGCGACCGCGCGCTCGGGGCCCACGCGGCCGTTGAACCGGGTGTAGGGCGCCCCCAGGGGCAGCACCGTGGTGTGCCCGACCAGGGCATCCAGCACCGTTGCCACCTCGCCGGTGGCCACCCGCCCGATCAGCCCCACACTCGACGCGGTGGCATCGGTCAGCGAGCGCAGCGGCGCGACCAGACGAGACAGCAACCCGGCCGAGGCCGGCGGCGAGGGCTCGGGCCGGCAATCGGCGTAAAACGGCGGCATCGACCGGCGGTCGGGATCACTGCTGAGTGCGTCGGTGATCATCTGAAAGCCGGCCACCCCGTCGGTCACGCTGTGATGCACCTTGATGTAGAACGCGAAGCGGCCCCCGTCGAGGCCGTCGATCAGGTACGACATCCACATCGGCCGGCTCCAGTCGAGGCGCATCGCGTCCAGCTCGCCGATCAGCCGCCAGAACCCGTCCCCTGACACCGTGCGGCGCTGGCAATGTCGGCTCACATCAACGGAATCCACCTGCCGCCAGACCCACATGCCGCCGGTCTCCACACCGCGATGCGGATATCTGCGAAGCCTCGGATCGATCGAATCGTTTCCGCCCAGCGTCTTGCGGTGCAGTTCGTCGACGTAGCCTGGCCCGGCGTCGTCAGGCGGCGACAGGATCAGCACGGCGCCCACGTGCATCGGGTTGGACACCCACTCCGCGGTCATCATCGCCGCGTCCAGCGGATCCAGCGGATTCATGTTCGACCCCCGCGACTAAGCGGGGCGGTCGCGCCGGGGCACCGAACCATCCAAAAGGCCTGACTGCTGCAACGCCGCCTCGAGGAATCGCTGTACCGGCCGCGCGCGGAAGAAGCCGGTATGACCGCCGCGGTACCAAACGATCTCGGGTTTCCCCCAGTGTTCCCAGAGGCGGACCACCTGCTCGCGTGGATGCACCACCTGATCGGCGACGCCGGCGTAGATGAAGCGGCCGGGCATGGGCACCAGCGGAGCGAGCGACAGCGGCGACATCATCCGCCCGATGGGCTCGGCGGCTTCGATCGTCTGACGGCGCGGGTCGTCGGGGCCAAGCCCGGAGTGCCGACTCAGCAGCCCGACCAGGTCTGCCACCGGGACGCCGAGAATCGCGCAGGTGAGCCCGGTTTCGAGGCTGGCGACCAACGCGGCGATGTAGCCACCCAGCGACAGACCGTTCAACCCGATCTGCGATTCCGGCTCTTCCCGGCGTATCCAGGACAGCAACCGCCGGATGTCCCACACCGCCTGCGCGGTCGCGTGCACGTCGTCGAGGATGTCCTCGCCCGGAAACACCGCACCCTTCGGCAGGTCCCGGGCGCGCGGGCCGTGCATCGGGAGGACCGGCATCACGACGTTCAACCCGAGGTCTTCGTGTAACCGCCAGGCCCGGAACAAGGCGAGATCCAATGCGGCCCGGCCCATTTCGGTTCCGTGGATGCACACCAACCAGGGGCGTGGTTGCGGATGGCGGAGCAACAGGGCGTACTCGCGGTCGTTCGCGGTGTAGCTCATCCACCGCCGCGCGCCGGGTTCACCCGGGCGGGGCAGGTATCCGCTGTCGAAGAAGATGCGGTGGAAGGAACGCCTGCCCCCTTTCACCTTTCGCACCGTGACATCCGACAGTGGCGGCGGTGCGCCGAAAAATCGTCTCGGATTGGTGAGCCATCCCCGGTCCCCGTAGAACTTCAGCCCCGCGGCCACCTCGTTCGTGATGCGCTCGAACTCCTCGGGACGGCTGATCGGGCGCCGCGCCCTCAGGCCCAACAGAACGACTTCGTCGCGGAACGCCTGGGCCGCCAGGGCGAGCGTGGGTCGCGCGATCGGAAGCTCGTCGGGGGGCTGTCCGAGATATTCGCGCCACGAGTCGGCGACGTATCGACCTGTGCTGGTGAACGGTTTGACCGCACTGCCCAACGCGACGCCTCCCGGTGGGCTCAACGGCAAAGCGCCCGGGCGTCGGGATGCGCCGTTGTTGGTCGGTACCGCCATGGTGGCAAATTAGCAGGCGCTGAAATCGGCGGGTTAGGGCCTAACGGCCCGGTCACTGCAGCGAAAGTCCTTGGCCGGCATGCCGAGCGCAGGCGGCCGGTCTGGGCCATATGACCGGGGCCGAAGGGTCTTTAGTCACTCGCGCCGATGTCTGGGCAGTCGTAACCTCGGAGCCGTCACACGCATCTTTCGAAAACCACTCGTCGATTAGGAGTGAGATCATGACCGAGGCACCGCACAAGACCGAGCCACGTTGGGCCGAGCTCTCCGATGACGTGCTGGAATCCGTCGAATCCGGCCGCAAGCACGCCATCGAGGCCGTCCGCAAGTTCGTCGACCAGATCAGTCCGGTGCTCCCCGAGCAGTCGCGACGCAAGACCGTCGTCGACGCCGCACTGGACCTGGCGGACGACCTGGTCACCGCCCGCATCGAATTCTTCCGCAACGTGGTGCGCAGCGCCGGTCACGCCGTCAGCAAACACGACGAATAAACCGCTGCCACAGGTTATTCCACGTCCGACTCCCCCGATAACACCAGCACGGCGCTCCGCACAGCGTGCTGCAATTCGACCGCGGCCGCCCAGTTGTCGCCCGAGGGCATGATCGGCTCCCCCACCCCGATGTCGATTGCTCCGCGACGCGGGAAATGGTGTTCCGGACGCAGAATCGTCCGGGTCCCGCGAATCCCGACCGGCGTGACGGGCACCCCGGTTCGGGCGGCCACTACGAAGGCGCCCATGTGGAACGGCCGCAACCCCGGGGCGCGGGCCAGGCGGCCTTCCGGAAAGATTACGAGCGACTGGCCGGCCCGCACCAGGTCGGTCAGCCGGTCGGCGTCCGCGACGCCGTGTTCACGTTCGTGACGTTCCACGAACTGGTGGCCCAGTCGCCTGAGCACGAATCCGTTGATGCCTTGATGCTCAAGGACTTCGGCGGCGACAAAGTGAAACCGCTGCGGCATTTCCGACGCCAGTGCCAGCGGATCGATCCAGCTGGGATGGTTGGCCACCGCAATCGACGGGCCCGCGGGAAAGCGGTCGAGGCCTTGCACGGTGATCGCCGTCCCCGTGAGGCGCGCCAGCAACCGGACCCCGGCGCGGGCCACCCGCCAGCGCCACGCCGCCCGCGGGAGCAGCAGCAATAAGGCGGCAACCGCCAGCCCGAGGATCGTGTACACCGCCCACGCGTAGCCGGCGAAGGCCACGTCGCCCGCCGCGCGACGAACGCGGCGTAGCGAAGGCACCGCGCCGCGGAGGCGAAGCCGCGCCAATTCCCACCACAATGCCCGTGGTCGCGCGCCGATCTTGCCGGAGTGGTAGAGGGCCCGGCTGGCCGCCCGCCTGATCTTGCCGCTGGACGTCTTCAGTACGGAGCGCGGTGGCGCCAGCACCACGTCGTCGGGCGCCACCCCGAGCAGATCGACTGTCGTGGCCGCGATTTCGGAGCGCAACGCGGCCCGCGCCTCATCCCGGATGGCTCGGGTCTCCGCCATGACCACGAGTCGCTCGGGCCCGCCGGAAGGATCAGGCGAGGCGAACACCGCCACACAACCCTTGCGGACACCCTCGATGTTGCCCACCGCCTCTTCCAGTTCCGCGGGGTGCAGGTTGCGTCCGGCCCGGATGATCATGTCCTTGATCCGGCCGGTGACGTACAAGTCGGCCTCGGCCGTGTACCCCAGATCGCCCGTGTCGAGCCACGCGTCGTGGAAGAGTGCGCGCGTCGCCGCCGGGTTGTTGAAATAGCCCGCGGTCGCCGACGGACCGCGGAACTCCACCCGCCCCTCGCGGCGGTCACCCAATTCGTTGCCGGCCGCGTCGACGATCCGGATCTCGTGCCCGGGCAGGGGCCGGCCGCAGGCGACGAATCGAAGGTCCCGCTCGCCGGGCTTGGCGGGCTCGACCTGCCCGGACCGCACGAAGGTGTCTCGGCGAATGCGGTCGATGATCGGCCCGCGGTTCAACGGGGGGAACGCCAGCCCCACCGACGACTCGGCCAGCCCATAAACCGGCGTCATCGCTTCCCGGCGAAACCCGTACGGGGCGAAGCGATCACCGAAACGTTCGATGGTCGTGGCGCTCACCGGTTCGGCGCCGTTGTAGGCGAGCCGCCAGCAACTGAGATCGAGTCCCTCGATCTCTTCGTCACGGATTTTCGACAGGCAGAGTTCGTAGGCGAAGTTCGGGCCGGCCGACATGGTGGCGCGGCCGGCGTGGATCGCCCACAGCCATCGCGACGGGCGGATCAGGAACGCCTGCGGGCTCATCACCACCAGCGGGACACCGAAGTACAAGCAGCCCAACCACGCACCGATCAGACCCATGTCGTGATACAGCGGCAGCCAACTGACGAAGGTGTCCGATCCGGTCGCCGCCGCGGCCCGACCCATCGCCCGGATGTTGGCGAGCAGGTTGCGGTGCTTCAGCGCGACCCCTTTGGGCTGCCCGGTGCTGCCGGAGGTGTACTGCACCAGCGCCAGATCTTCGGTCCGCGGCCGGGGAAGCGATGACGGCGCGTGTTCGCCTGTGCGCGTGAGCGATTCGGGAATGACGACATGACGCAGGCTTTCGACGTTCGAGCGCAACAGGTGACCCAGGGCGACGGCCTCCGGCACCGTTACCAGCATCTTGGCGCGCGCGTTGGCCAGGATGCCGGCGGTGCGACGCAGGTGGTCCGCCAGTTGGGACGGCCGCGCGGGTGGATAGACCGGGACGGGCACCGCGCCGGCGAGGACCACGCCGGCGAATGTCACGAAATACGCCCGGCAGGTCGGCAGCATGATGGCGACAGCGTCGCCCGGCATGACGTCGTGCGCGATCAGTCCGGCCGCCACAGCGGCCGCCTCGCGGTGCAGGTCCGCGTAGGTCATGTCGGTGCTGTTCCGGGGGTCACCCGCGTCGTCGAGGATCCGCAGGTGGGTGCGGCCCGGAGTCGCACCGACATGCCAGTTGAGGGCGTCGTTGAGGGTCAGCGCTGACTCTGGGGCCGGCGCGGACGACGCGGTGGCCGGGCGGGATACGACGCCACGGTCCGCACGCACCGCGGCGTGACCACGACCCAGGACCGGGTTGAGCGCCGCCACCAGGTCGCGCGGGGTCTCCGCGCTGGCCAGGGTGTGGGGCGGCAGCGCCACCCCGAATTCGTCCTGCACGCGCAGCAACAGTTCCGCCAGTTCCAGGCTGCCGATGCCCAGGTTGTCAAAGGAGCTGTCAAGCGTCACCGAGGGCGACGCGGCCTGCGAGTGGACCTCTTCGACGAGGCCACGCACCAGCGCGAGGACGGGAGGAGCGCAGTCTTGGTGTGCCATCGGTCGGCGCGACTCCTTCGACTAGCAAGCAGGTCCCATGCTGCGGCCGAATCCGGCCTTCCGATAAGGGCGCAAAGCCATCAGATGGCGGGGCATTTGTCACTTGCGGCCGCTAGTCGAAGGCCTGGATCACCTGGCGGGCCACCTGCCGAATCTGCTCGTACACACCGCGATCGAGGGGCAGGTCGCGAAAGCGCGGTATCTCGCCCGTCGCGGTGACCACGCCCGGTTCCTCGCGCGCCCAACGCGCGTGCACCTTCTCACCCAACGCGCGCGCGGACGGATTCTCCGACAGCACGCGGCCATGGAAGCGCTTGATGCCGTCGACGCGCGCCGCGACCGCCAGCGCGCCGAGCAGCAGCGTACCGATTCCGCGCCCCTGGTAGCCGTCCGCCACGGTCAGCGCAACCTCTGCCGAGGCGGGGTCGTCTTGATCCCGGACGAAGCGGGCATCCGCGACGACCGGCCCCGCCGCGCCGTCGGTGACGACCCAGACGAAGTGGTCGACATAGTCGACCTCGAACAGGTAGGTCAGGCGCGCATCGGTTGGGGTGCCACCCTGGTACCGCCGGTACAGCGTCTCCTTGGAGAAGGAGCCGCTGCTCTTGAACCGCTCGGCATCGCCGGGCAGGACGGGGCGCAGCAAGAGCGCGGCGCCGTCGGCGCACGACACCGGGATGGGGGCGATGTAGGCGGCCAGCCGCTGCCGCGCGGTACGCAGCATCCGGTCGGCGATCACCGGCATGGCCAGCATGCGGTCGAAGGCCGCGCTGTATCCGATGTAGCCGCGCACGTCCTCCCGCGCGGTCACCGTCGCCGTTCGGGTCGCGTGCCGCAGCAGCGCGATCTCGCCGACGATCGTCGCGGGCGACAGCTCGGTGGTCGTTACCCGGCCCTTCGGGCCGACGTGCCGCACCACGACTCGACCGGACGCGATGATCGCGAATGACTCCGCTCGTTCCCCCTGCCGCATCAGGACCTCCCCTGCGGCGGCGTGCAGGGGCTCGAGCAGGGCGGCCAACGCCGTAAGATCCTCTGCCGCAATGTCGGCGAACACGGGCAGCGCCGCCAGCTCCTCGGCGTCGAGGGCACTCACGCCGGCCCACCCGTCAGCCCGAGCCTGGCGCCCGGATCACGCCCGGATTGCGAATCCATTGCTAAATCGGTCATCTCGCCAATTTCGTAATCCGGTGCCCCCGAAACGAGTAACGTGGCGATGCACCCTTCCCGATGTACGGTACGCGACCTGCACCGCCATCGCGGGAGAAGTAAGTAGGTGACCGTAGTGACAAAAGACCCTGTCGGACTGGGACTTCGGCAGGCCGGAAGCAAGACCAAAGCCTTTCGGTAGTCGTGCTGTTGGCCTCTACGGCCGGACCTTCGGGACTGGTCGGATGGATCGTTAAGGCTAGCGGGGAGGAAAGATGAAAACAGCGAAGTGGCGGCAGCATTGGTCGCAGCGCAGGTCGACGGCCACCATCTATCAGCTGACGGATCGCCTCCACGAGGGACATGTTGCCCGAGTGCCCGCCCATCAGATACCCGCGACCGTGTCCGCTTGGTTGGCGGAGCTTGGCGCCCACAGCCCCTTGGTCGACGACCTGGAGCGCGCGGTCGAAGGCGGCGACTGGTCCGCGGCCCACGCCCTGGGCGAGTGCCTCTCCATCGAGATAGCCCTGGCCGACTGACGGCCGCCACAAGGGCCCCTGCCGCGGGGACGTTTGCCGACCCCCACATGACTTTCGTCACTACCAAGTAGCCGCCGCGCTCCGCAGGATCGAACGGTATACCGGTTCGCCCACGTCATCGGTATCTGTTTCGGGAGCAATGCGTCATGAAAGCACCACTGGCCTCAATGGAGAGGCCCGATTTCCGCAAGATCGAGAACCGCGCGCCCTCGGTGGCACAGATGTTCGTCAACCGGGTCGCCGCCACCCCGCACGCGGAGGCCTTCCGCTACCCGCAAGACCACACCTGGGCGAGCGTGACTTGGGAGCAAGTCGGCGAACGCGTCAGCAATCTGGCCGCGGGGCTGATCGCGCTGGGGATCGAGCACGAGGACCGGGTCGCGCTCGCCTCGGCGACGCGCTACGAGTGGGTGCTCGTTGATTTCGCGATCATGTGCGCGGGGGCCGCCACCACCACCGTGTATCCGACGACGAACGCAGCCGATGTCGCCTACATCGTCGCCAATTCCGGAAGCCGGGTGGTGGTCGCCGAAAACCAGGCCCAGCTCGACAAGCTGCTCGAGCACCGGGCCGAACTGCCCGACGTCAGCAAGGTCGTCGTCATCGACGGCAACGGCGACAGCGACTGGGTGATCTCGCTCGCCGACCTGGATCTGTTGGGCAAGCAACTGCTCGCGGACGCGCCCGATGCCGTCAACGAGCGGGTCGCGGCCGTCGGCCCCGACCACCTGGCGAGCCTCATCTACACCTCCGGCACCACCGGGCGGCCCAAGGGCGTGCGGCTGACGCACGGCGCGTGGACGTACACCGCCGCGGCCATCGATTCGCTGGACATCCTCGGCCCCACCGACCTGAACTTCCTTTGGCTGCCCCTGGCGCACGCGTTTGGCAAGGTGATGCTCGCCTTGCCCCTGCAGATCGGCTTTCCCACCGCCATCGACGGCCGCGTCGAGCGGATCGTCGACAACCTGGCGGCCCTGCGGCCCACCCTGATGGGTGCGGCGCCGCGCATCTTCGAGAAGGCGCACGCCCGCGTCCAGGACATGATCGCCGAACAGGGCGGGCTGACGAAGAGGATGTTCGACTGGGCGATGAAGGTCGGTGTCAAGGTGTCGGAAGCCCGGCAGACCGGGACAAAGCCCTCGCTTGCGACGTCGCTGGCCTACAAGGTGGCCGACCGGCTCGTGTTCAGCAAGATCCGCGAGCGGTTCGGCGGGCGTCTGCGGTTCTTCGTCTCCGCCGCCGCCGCGCTGGACCGCGACGTCGCCCAGTGGTTCGACGCCGTGGGCATCATCGTGCTCGAGGGCTATGGGCTGACGGAGACCGCGGCGGCATCATTCATCAACCGCCCCAATGCTTATCGGCTCGGAACGGTCGGCTGGCCGTTCCCCGCCACCGATGTGAAGATCGCCGACGACGGCGAGGTCTTGCTCAAAGGGCCCGGTCTCATGACCGCCTACCACGACCTGCCGGACGCCACCGCCGAGGCTCTCGACGACGGCGGGTGGTTCCACACGGGCGACATCGGGGAGGTCGACCCCGACGGATTTCTGCGGATCACCGACCGCAAGAAGGACATGTTCAAGACCTCTCAGGGCAAATACGTGGCGCCGTCGGCGATCGATGCGCGGTTCAAAGGCTCATGCCCGTACGTGAGCGAGATGGTGGTCTATGGCGAGGGCAAGCCGTACTGCGTCGCCCTGGTCAGCCTCGACGGCGAGGCGATCACCGACTGGGCCAACAAGAATGGCCTGGCCGGCAAGTCCTTTGCCGAGATAGCGCGTGACGACAAGACACACCAGCTGATCGCCGGATACATCGACGCCCTGAACGCCGAACTGAATCGCTGGGAACAGATCAAGAAGTTCGCGATCGCCGACCGCGAATTGACCGTCGAGTCCGGCGATCTGACGCCGAGCATGAAACTGCGCCGGAAGGTGGTCATCGACAAGTTCGCCGACCGCCTCGATGCCCTCTACGAGCGTTGACAGCCCGACCCTTCGCCCGGGACCTAAGACCCCCAGCTGGGGGCTAACGACTCTCGTGGAGCCGCGTCCGCCGTCCATACGGTGGGCGGATATCGGCAAAGGCAACAGTGGAGAGTGATGGCATGCAATCAGATCGCCTCAGGTGGCTGGTAAAAGCGAAGGGCCCTTTCGCCTCGGTATATTTCGACGACTCGCACGACACCCTGGACGCCGCCGAGCAGCTCGAAGCGAAATGGAACGGCATCCGGCAGCATCTGCACGAGATGGGCGCTACCGGGGAAATCGTCGGCATGCTCGAGGACGCGGTGTTGCATCATCGGCCCGCCGTCGGACGGCGCGGCCGCGCGGTGGTCGCGACCGCCGAACATGTACTGATCAACGAGCACCTGACCAACCCGCCGCCGGCCACGGTCATCCGGGTGTCGGAGTATCCCTACCTCGTGCCGCTGATCGATTCGGAAATCCGGCGCCCCACCTACGTGTTCGCCGCGATCGACCGTACCGGGGCGGACATCAGCCTGTACCGCGGCGGCGCTGTCAGCTCGGAAAGCGTTGAGGGCGGCGGTTATCCGGTGCACAAGCCGACGACTGCCGGCTGGAACGGCTACGGTGACTTCCAGCACACGACCGAGGAAGCCATCCGGATGAACTGCCGCGCGGTCGCCGACGAGCTCACGCGCCTGGTGGACGACGCGAATCCCGAGGTGGTGTTCTTGTGCGGGGAAGTGCGCTCGCTTGCGGATCTGGTTGCCGAATTGCCCGAGCGGGTCTCCGAACGGGTGTCGGAGTTGCATGCGGGGACCCGCAAGAGCCATTGCGACGACGAAGAGATGAGCGAGCTGACCGGCAAGGAGTTCACCCGCCGTCGTGACAGCGAGATGTCCGCCCTCGCACAACGATTCGAAGCGGAGATCGGCCGCGGATCCGGACGGGCGGCCGAAGGCCTTGCCGATGTCTGCCGGGCGCTTCGCGACGGCAACGTCGACACGCTCATCGTCGGCGAGCTCGGCGATGCCACCGTGGTCACCGGTACGGCACTGACCACCATCGCGGCCGACCCCGACGCGCTGTCCGAACTCGGCGAACCGGCGGCACGGGTGGCGAGGGCCGACGAGGCGTTGCCTTTCAACGCGATCGCGGTGGGCGCCTCGCTGGTCCGGGCCGGTCAGCTGATGGCACCCGCCGAAGGAGTGGGCGCCCTGCTGCGCTACGCCGCAGGCGAGCGGGCCCACCGCCGCGGCGCGTAGGCGCGAACCGCCTGCGCTGCAAGGCAAGAGAAGTTTGGAGCGGCGGTCCCGGACGGGGGGATGCCGGGACCGCCGCGGCTTCAGTTGGTCTGTTGGTGTTCGCTCGCCGGCGCGATGAGCCCGTAGTGGCCGTCGTAGCGGTGATACAACACGCTGCCACGGTCCCGAGCGGTGTCGACGAAGAACAGGAACGGCAGACCGAGCAACCCGATCCGCTCGATGGCCTGCTGGACGTCCAGCCGCGGGGCCGGCTGCGGACTGATGGTCAGCGGCATCTCGAACGGCGCCAGCTCGTCGGCGGAGCCCGGATTGACCTGTGCCAGGCGGTATTCGGTGGGGCCTTCGCGGTATAGCACGCTGTCCTGGCGCGTGCCCTCCTCGGTGAAGAGGTGGAAGTCGCAGTCGAGCTGCTCCATCTCCAGCGCGGCCTCCTCGACCGTGCAGGTGGGCAAGCTGTACGACTTGTGCCGCATGATCCGGCGTTCGCTTTCCGGTCGCGGGAAGTATTTCGGCCGGTGGTTCGGTTCGGTTTCGTGCCGCCATTCCTGCGGACGGGGCACGCCGCCCCGTTTGGCTTCCCAGTGCTCGGCGGCGCGTTCCAGTTGGCGACGTAGCCGTGCCTCGAGCCGATCGATGGCTTCCCGCGCGGTGGTCCCTTCGACCTGTGCGCGCACCGGCCGGCCGTTGACGTCCAGGTTCGCCTGCGCGATCACCCGGCGAGCCACCGCGGGGTCGCCGTGCTCGGCCAACCTGACGT
Organism: Mycobacterium sp. E2238; assembly: GCF_001672665.1. Taxonomy (NCBI): domain Bacteria; kingdom Bacillati; phylum Actinomycetota; class Actinomycetes; order Mycobacteriales; family Mycobacteriaceae; genus Mycobacterium; species Mycobacterium sp. E2238. The sequence continues at coordinate 57,343 of NZ_LZKF01000192.1, forward strand.
GGGCATGCAGCACCGGTTCGTGGGTGAGGCGGCCGAGTTCGCCGATCTTGGTGCGCGCGTATTCCTCGGCGTCGGGCAACTGGCCGTGCGTCGTTATCTGGACGTCGAAGGCAGCCGGTAAATCGGGTCGGTGTCTCATGGTCATCGCTCAGTGATGCAGACCCGTGACGGGTTCGTGGGTACTGGTTTGGATATCGACGGATGTCGCGGCGAACAGCTGATTCGACAGATCGGACAGCGCGCGGGCGATCGCGAGTTCGTCGCCGATCGCGGCCACGGGCGGATCGGCCGGGTCGAGTCGCGCCAGACCGACGCCTACGAGCGTCTTGCCTGCCCAGGACAGCCGCGCCTTCGCCCGGGTCCGTTCGTCGCGCTCCTCGACCAGCACGTCGATGCGGCATGTCTTGGTGCCGTCGTCGTTCGTTGTCATCACCAGATGCGATCATTTGGCGCCAGGGCCCGAGTAGGGGCGGAAGTCCCGAATCATGAGGTCGTTCGTCGGCCCACCGCACCGCCGGGCCGGTGGGTCGTAACGGTCAGCAAATATGTTGACGCATACGAAGAAAATGTCGAACTTAATCGACATTATTGCTGGGCTTAATCGACAGTTTCGTTCGCGTATATCGACGTGCCCAACAGTAACGGGCGTGTCCGACCTCCCGACACAGACCAAGTACCTGCATGCCTCACGGGGCCGCCGGTCGGCTCCGCACTCGGGCGACGACCGCGAACAGGCGATACTGGCCACGGCCGAGCGCCTGCTGCAGGAACGGCCGCTCGCCGACTTTTCCGTCGACGACCTAGCAAAGGGCGCGGGGATTTCGCGCCCCACCTTCTACTTCTATTTCCCATCGAAGAACGCGGTGCTGCTCTCGCTGCTCGACCAGATGAACGCCAAGGCCCATGCCGCCCTCATGTCGCTCGGCGGCATATCGACCGACGACCCGGCGGAGCTGTGGCGGGCCCGCATCGAGGCGTTCTTCGAGGTGTCGGGCGCTCACCCGGCCGTCGCCGTGGCGGGCGCCTCGGCGAAGGCGACCAATCCCGAGGTACGGCAGTTGTGGTCCACGCTCATGCAGAGGTGGATCTTGCTGACCACGGCGGCCATCAAGGCCGAGCGCGGCCGGGGCGCCGCCCCCGAAACCGTCCCGGCCGAGCAGCTGTCGGTGGCCCTCAACATGTTGAGCGAGCGGGTGATGGCCGCGACGTTCACCGCCGAGGACGAGGCGATGCCCGAGGACCGGGCGATCGACACGCTGCTGCACATCTGGCTGGCCAGCATTTATCAGCGCTGACCCAGCGCCCGGTGGGCGCGGTCCAGGCTCTCGCCGATCAGCCGGTCCACCGCGCCGATGTAGCTTGGCGACGCCGGCTTTCCCGCCAAGTCGGCGATCGCCTGCTGCTCCCCCAGGACGTCTGCCGCAGCAAGGTTTTCGGCCATCCGGTCGGCGTGCACCACCAGCCCCGCCAGCAGCTCGGCGGCTTGGGATCCGGCGACCACGGTGCGCCGGGCCAAGGTGCGCAGGGCATCCCACTCGGCGTGCCAGGCGCCGTCGGGCCGCTCGTCGTTGGCCAGCGCCGCGGCAGTGTGCAGGGTCGCCGCCAGCTGCGGCGCGGAAACGGCGGCCCGGCGAATGAGGATGGACAGCACCGGGTTTCGTTTGTGCGGCATCGACGACGAGCCCCCGCGGTTCTCGCCGCCCGGCTCGCTCAGTTCGCCGATCTCCGGGCGGCCCAGGGTGACGACGTCCGAGGCGATGCGGCCCCAGGAGTCGGTGCAGCCGACGAACGCGTCGGCCGCCGCGGTGACCGGTGTTCGCGTCGTGTGCCAGGGTGAGCGGACGGTCAGACCCAAAGCCATCGCCACGCTTCGCACCAGGCCGGTCGAGACCTTCGCGGGGTCGGCGGCGCCGGTGAGCAGCGCCGCCAGCTCCGTGCTGGCCGCCAGCGTCCCGGCGGCCCCGCCGATCTGGATCGGAACGACCACCGCGGACAACCCCTCGAGGGCGTCGACGATGCCGTTCAGCCAGCCTGCCGCCTTCGTGCCGAACGTGGTCGGTGCCGCGTGCTGGGTAAGGGTGCGCGCCACCATGGGCGTCGCCCGGTGCCGGGTGGCGAGCTCGGTCAGCGTCGAGATCTGCTCCGCGAGCTGCGCTCTCAGCTCGCTGACCACGTCACGCACTCCGAGCATCAGGGCGGTGTCCAGGACGTCCTGGCTGGTGAGTCCCCGGTGAATCCACGGCGCGACGGCCGGCGCCGCACGCTGCCGCAGCAGCGCGACGAGACCGATGACCGGGTTGCCGCCGTCCTCGGCGGCGGCCGCCAGCGATTCACAATCGTTGTGCACCAACAGCATTGGCAGGTCCATCCCGGCGCACTCGGGCGGGGCCAGGCCTTCGGCGACTAGCGCGTCCAGCCAGGCGGCTTCCACCGCGACCATCGATTCGAGCAGGGCCCGATCCGTCATGTGGTCTCGGGCCCGGTGGTCGCCGGGCCACAACAGGTTCGTCATCGCGCACCGTCCCGGTACGCCAGAAACACGGTCTCGCGCGGGCCCTGCAGGTGGATGTCGAAACGGTATTGCCCGCAACCGCTTTCGGCGTCGCAGAGCAAGGTGGCGCGTCGCTCGGCATCGAGGCTCGTCAGGAACGGGTCGCCGGCCACCTCGGCGTCGGGCAGGTAGGCCCGGGTGAACAACCGGTCCAGCAGGCCCCGCGCGAAGACGGCGAGGGCGAAGAATGGCGGCCGCCCGGCGCTTGCCGACCCGGGCGCCACGGTGGTGAAGGTGTAATGGCCGACGGCGTCGGTCGCGCACCGGCCCCAGCCCGTGAATATCGCGGTGTCGCGGCGCAGCGAACCGGCTTGGCGCGGGATGCGGCCGGCGCCGTCGGGTTGCCACACCTCGATCAGGGCGTCCGGGACTCCGTCGCCCGCGCCGTCGTAGACCGTGCCGTGCAGCCGGACGGCGTGCGGATGGTCATCGTTGACCAGGTCGCTGTCTCCGGGATACGGCAACCCGAGGTCCAGGAAAGGCCCCACCGTTTGCCCTGGGGTGCAAGCAATTTCAGCCATCGCCAGCCTCGATCGGGGTTCTGCCGCCACCGCCCAGCACGACGTCCCATCGATAGCCGGTCGCGTACTCCGGCTCGGTGAGGTCGTGGTCGTAGCGGGCGATCAACCGTCGACGCGCGGCGGGATCGAGGACCGACTGGAAGATCGGGTCGAGGTCGAACAGCGGGTCGCCGGGGAAGTACATCTGGGTGACCAGGCGCTGCGGGAAGGCGGTGCCGAAGAGGGAGAAGTGGATGTGCGCCGGGCGCCACGCGTTGCGGTGATTGCGCCACGGATACGGACCGGGCTTGATGGTCAGGAAGCGGTACGTCCCGTCCGGCCCGGTCAGACACCGGCCGGCGCCGGTGAAGTTGGGGTCGAGCGGGGCCGGGTGCTGGTCACGCTGGTGGCGGTACCGGCCACCGGCGTTGGCCTGCCAGATCTCGATCAGCTGGCCCGCCACCGGATTGCCGGACCCGTCGACCACCCGCCCGGCCACGATGACGCGCTCGCCGAGGGGCTCGCCGGGATGGCCCGCCGTCAGGTCGGCGTCGAGCGGGTCCACCTCCTGGTGGCCGAAGCACGGCGCCCAGCGTTCGACCTCCTCGGGGTCGACCGGCACCAAGGGTTGTTTGGGGTGGCGCAGGATGGTGCTGCGGTAGGGCAGGTAGTCGAGCCGGGGCTGCGCTTCGCTCCCCCGGTATTCGGCTGCGATGCTGGCGATCTCGGCCGTGATGTCACGCTGCGACGCGAGACACTCGGGGGTCATGAGCCGTGACGCTACTCTCTCGATGGCCCCGCACACCGCGCAAATCGGCGGTGCGGCCGGGGTTACAGCGAGCGCACCAGCGCGGCCCGGCCCTTGGTGCGCATCTTGTAGAGGGCGGACCCGCGGTATTGCTCCATTTTCGCGGCCATCTTGTTGCCCAGTTCTTCCAGCTCCGCGTCGGTGATCTTGACCTCGGGGGGAGCCGGGATCATGTCACGCTCCTCTTCGTCGGCGTGCGCCTCCAGCACCGTCTTGAACGAGTTCCATTCGTCCTCGTAACCCGGCGCGCTCTGCGGGGTCCTGAGCAGCACCGAAAGCTGGTCGACCACCTGGCGGTGCTCGGCATGGGCGACGGCGATCAGCTTGGTGGCGTCCTTGAGGGCCGGGTAGTACAGGTCGTCCTCGATGCGAAAGTGGATGTCGAGCTCGATCAGCATGTCATCGAAAAGGGCATGCCGCTCTTCGCTGTTCACCGGCGCCTCGCTGACCTTGCGGCCGAGGCCCTTGATCACGATGTGGTGTTCTTTCAGCACGTCGTAGGCGTTCACTGCGCTTTCCCTTCTCCGATTCCCACGGCTGCACCGAGCCCGGGATCGGGTTCGCTCCGAACTTCGACCATCCCGTTGACCAGCCTCGCCTGATAACACGGCAGCGGGGCCGCCGCCGGGCCACGCAGCACTTCTCCCGACTCGGCCGCGAACCACGAACCGTGCCAAGGGCATACGAGCCGGCCCCGGTCGACCCAGCCATCGGCCATCGGGGCGGCCAAGTGTGGACACAACTCCCCGAAGGCCGCGACCTGCCCGGGGCTGGTCTGGCATACCACCAGCCCCACCCCGTCGACCTCGACACGCACCGGCTTTCCGTTCAGCGAGGCCGCCGGCAGCACGGGCGTCCATTCCGCGGCGCGCAGCCGCGCGCCCGACTGGTCGATGCCGATGCCGGACTCGAACACCAACGCCCCGCCGAGGTAGCTGCCCGCGACGGTGATGCCGTAACCCAGCGCGGTGAGCGCGATGCCGCGTCCGTGGCGGCCCCGGCGGCGATCCCACCAGGACTGGGCGTACAGCCCGGTGGCCACCAGGTTCATCAGTCCGTGCACGGCACCCACCCGGCGATCGGATTCGTGGGTGTGCTGCCAATCGGTGACGCCGGTGACGGCCGACCCGATGCTGGCCAGAATGCCCACCCCCAGGGCGCGCGACGCGAACCTCGACGCGTCGCGGACTTCGGTGGCGGGCTGGCCCGGCAGGAGGCTCAGGGCGTCCAATGCGACGGTGGTACCCAGCGCGCCGCTCGTCAACGACGCCAGCGGCGGGTGAACCGGGTGGCCGAGCCACACGCCGTGCAGCGCGTTGGTGACGGTGTTGCGGGCGCCGCCCAGGCCGTTGAAGGCGAAGCTCAACGCGTGTTCGAACCGGTAGCTCGGCCGATCCAGCCACTCTTGCCGCCCGATGGCGGACACCACCCGTGATCCGAGTTTCTGCAATCGACTCAATGACCGAGCAGCCATTGCACCAGCCTTCCTCACATACGTCGCCACAAGTCGGCAACGCACGCAAAATCGAACCGTTTACCCGTTGATTACCGCACGCTCACATGCCCAGCAGAGCTGACGTGACCACCGTAGCCCGGGGTTCCGGCCGCTTAGTTGTTAGAAACCTGTGAGTTACCACAAAGCATTCTTGTAAACCCCTGACCGCGGACCGAGGCCCGGGGGGCGGGGCGATTGACCGGCGGTGGGTAGATGCGGGATTCTACTTAGCGGAGTACTTCTCTGCAGAGCAGACAACCGACGGTGGGAGGGGTCGCTGTGACGGTCCATCGCGACGCTTGCGACGGCCGTCTCGACGGCGTGTTCGCCAGCGTCCGCGACGGGATGATCCCCGCCCACATCTACAACGACAGTGAACTGTTCGCGCTGGAGAAGGAGCGGCTGTTCTCGCGAGCATGGATGTTCGTCGCGCACGAGTCCGAGATCCCGCAGGACGGCGACTATGTGGTGCGCCGGGTCCTCGATGACTCCTTCATCATCAGTAATGCCGGCGGCGAGATCCGCGCAATGTTCAACATGTGCCTGCACCGCGGCATGCAGGTCTGCCGCGCGGAGTTGGGCAACGCCTCCAACTTCCGCTGCCCGTACCACGGCTGGACCTACCGCAACGACGGCCGGCTCACCGGCCTGCCGTTCCATCGAGAGGCATACGGCGGCGACGACGGGTTCGCCAAGGATGCCCAAACCCTGCTCCCCGCACCGAAGTTCGCGAGCTACAACGGTCTGCTGTTCATCAGCATGGACCCGAACGCCGAACCGCTCGAGGACTTCCTCGGCGACTTCAAGTTCTACCTGGACTTCTACACCAAACAGAGCACCAGCGGCCTCGAAGTGCGGGGGCCGCAGCGCTGGCGTATCAAGGCCAACTGGAAGATCGGCGCCGAGAACTTCGCCGGCGACATGTACCACACGCCGCACACCCACGCGTCGATCGTGGACATCGGGTTGTTCCGCGAGCCCAAGGCGCAGAAGCGCAAGGACGGCGCCACCTACTGGGCGCACCGGGGCGGCGGCACCACCTACAAACTTCCGCCGGGCGGCTTCGATGAACGGATGCGCTACGTCGGCTATCCCGACGAGATGATCGGCCGGATCAAGGACGCGTGGACGCCGCGGCACCAGCGGGTGGTCGGTGAGGACGGCTTCATGATCTCGGCCGCCACCTGCTTTCCGAACCTGAGCTTCGTGCACAACTGGCCGAAGGTGCACGACCGCGAAGACCAGGTGCTGCCGTTCATCTCGATCCGGCTGTGGCAACCGATCAGCGAGAACGAGACCGAGGTCTGCTCGTGGTTCGCCGTGGACTCCGCCGCTCCCCCGCAGTACAAACAGGACTCGTACAAGGCGTATCTGATGTGCTTCGGCTCGACCGGCATGTTCGAGCAGGACGACGTGGAGAACTGGGTGTCGCTGACCACCACCGCGGGCGGTTCGATGGCCCGGCGGCTGCTGCTGAACAGCCGGATGGGCCTGCTGTCCGACGGCAGCCCGGTGGTCGAGCCGCTGACCGCCGAGGCGTTTCACGGGCCGGGCCGCGCGCAGGTCGGCTACAACGAGCACAACCAGCGCGCGCTGCTGAAGATGTGGGCGGACTACCTGTCGTGAGAAAACCATTGCCTTTCAACGACATCCGGCACCTGCAGGCGCACCAGTTCCTGGTGGACGAGGCATACCTGCTGGATGCCCAGCAATACGACGCGTGGCTGGATACGATGACCGGCGATGTCCGCTACCTGATGCCCGTGCGGGTCACCACCGCGCGTGGCGCCGGGTTCGACGCATCCCCGGGGATGGCCCACTTCGACGAGGACAAGTATTCGCTGACCCAGCGGGTCGCGCGGATGGGCACCGAACACGCCTGGGCCGAGGATCCGCCGTCGCGGCTGCGCCACTTCGTCACCAACGTGCGCACGTTCGAGCACGACGACCCGGCGCAGCTGCTGGTCGAGTCGGCCGAACTGCTGTTCCGCAGCCGGGGCGACGCGAACGAAAGCGCCTTGCTGTCGTGCGGGCGCGAGGACTTGCTGCGCTGGTGCGATGGTCGCTGGAAGCTGGCATCCCGCAGCATCTTTGTCGACGAGTCCGTCTTGCGGATGCAGAATCTGGCAGTGTTCCTGTGAACGAACCAATCGTGGTGGCAAACGAATTCGCCGAAGTCGAGGTGCGGCGGGAGGACACCCGCAACGGGTCGCGGCTGCTGATCAGCGCACCCAGAACCGGGCGGTCGATCAGCCTGGACGCGCTGGAATTGGAGGCCCTGACTTGGCAGAACAGTCGCACCCTGGAGGCCATGGTCGGCAATTCCCACGCGCCGCTGCTGCCCGACGAAGCCGAGGAGTGCGATGACCGGCTGGCTTGAGGGCAAGCGCGCGCTGGTCGTCGGCGCCGGTTCCGGGATCGGCCGGGCCGTAGTGGAGGTGTTTCGCGATGAGGGCGCGAAAGTTGCTGTGCTGGAACGCGATCAAGCAAAATGCGAGACCTTGCGCGGTCAGTTGCCCGATGTTCCGGTCGTCGACGGCGACGCGACCACCCGCGAGGCCAACGAACGAGCGGTCGCCGCGGCGGTGGACGGTTACGGCGGGTTGGACACGCTGGTCAACTGCGTCGGAGTCTTCGACTTCTACCGGGGCATCGGCGACATCGACGCCGACGAGCTTCCCGACGCTTTCGACGAGATGTTTCGCACCAACGTGCTCAGCCACCTGCAGTCCGTCAAGGCGGCGCTGCCCCGACTGCGGGCCGGCACCGGGGCCTCGATCATCCTGACCGAGTCCGCGTCGTCGTTCTATCCCGGACGCGGCGGCGCGCTCTACGTGTCGTCGAAATTCGCCGTCCGCGGCCTGGTGGCCGCCCTGGCCCACGAGCTGGCGCCGCATATCCGGGTCAACGGGGTGGCGCCCGGCGGCACGCTGGGCACCGACCTGCGCGGGCTCGCCAGCCTCGGGCTCGCGGGCGCCCGCCTGGACGACACCCCCGACCGGGCACAGGAGCTGGCCGCGCGCACGCCGCTGAACGTCGCGCTCTCCGGGCAGGACCACGCGTGGAGTTTCGCGTTTCTGGCCTCCGACCGTGCCCGCGGGATCACCGGCGAAACCGTCCGCCCCGACGGGGGATTCGGGCTGGGCGCACCGCGATGACCCCCCTCGACGAGCAACGCGCGCTGGTGGCGCAGGGCTGCCGGGTGGCCGCGGCCCGCGGCCTCGTCGACGGCATCCTCGGCCACCTGAGCCTGCGCGTCGACGACGATCGCCTGCTCGTCCGCTGCCGCAGCGACACCGACACCGGGGTGGCTTTCACCCGGCCCAGCGACGTCCGGCTCATCACCTTCGACGGCGGCGCCGGAGCCGACGGCGAGCTCGACGGATACCAGGTGCCCAACGAATTGCCCATCCACGTCGAGACCATGTTGGCCGATCCCCGGCACCGGGCCGTCGCGCATCTGCACCCACCCGCCGTGGTCGCCGCCGACCTGGCCGGCATCGCGATCCGGCCGATCTACGGCGCCTTCGACATTCCCGGCGCGTGGCTCGCCCGTGGCGGCGTGCCCGTCTACGAGCGCGCCGTGCTGATCCGCACCCCGGCGCTGGGCAAGGAGATGGTGGCGGCCATGCGTGGGCGGCCGGTGGTGATCTGCCGCGGACACGGCATCACCAGCGCGGCCGCCACCGTGCCGGAGGCGGTGTTGCAGGCCATCAGCCTCGACGCGCTGGCCCGAATGTCGTTGCGGGTGCAAGGCGCCGGCGGGGCCCTGCGCGATATCGACGACGCCGACTGGGACGACCTGCCCGACCTTGGGCCCTCGTTCACCGCCGAGGCCGCCTGGCGGCACGAGGTCGCACGGTTGCCGCCCGCCATCAGGGCCCCCATTTATGCTGACCACGATCGCGAAAACCAGCCTTGATGGACATGCTATTGGGAACGGTCATGCCAAAAAGCTTGCGGCAGCGCGCCGCTCGCCGGAATCCGTAGGACTACTCAAATCACTCGGGCCCTCACGGCTGTCACACGGCGGATTTGATAGTGCCGGCGCTGTCGAGATCGGTAGTCATTCGTGCCCAGGGCCGCGCGGCTCTCCGGACCATATGGGTCACGCCGTTTTTGATAGCGCGGGCGCTATCAAAAACGGCAGCGCGCACATCCTTACGGAGAGCGCTGGGATCGCGGGCGAGGCGGCGGCTCAGCCGAGTTGGTCGCCAATCTCCTTGGCCGCCTTGCCAAGAGCCGCGGCCACCGCGCCGTAGCGGGAGGGGTCCAGCCGGTTCTGCGGGGCGGCGGCGTTGAGCGCGAGCCGCAGGCCCGGCGCCCGGGTCGGTATGGGCACCGCGATGGACGCGACGCCTTCCTCACTTTCCTCGCGGTTGATGGCGTAGCCGCGCTCGCGGATGGCGGCGAGCTCGGCCTCCAACTGGGTCCGGCTGCCGATCGACGAGGACGTGATGCGTTCCAACCGCTCGTGCGGCAGCAGCTGACGCAGCTCCGGTTCGGGCAGCTGCGCCAGCATGACCTTGCCCGTGGACGTGCAATGCGCCGGCATGGTGCGGCCCAGCCGCGACGCCACCCGGACCGCGGCCGGGCCTTCGACGGCGGCGATGAAGCGGACGCTGGCGCCGTCCAACATTCCGACGTGGATGGTTTCGCGCAGCTGCTCGCCGAGGCTTCGCATGATCGGGGCGGCCGATCCCTGGATGTCGATGCGGCCGAAGATCGCGAACGCCACGCCGGTCAACGCCGGTCCGGGCAGGTACGCCTTCGACGCCGGGTCCTGCCGGACGAACCCGCGATAGGCCAACATCGCCAGCAACCGGTGCGCGGTGGACGACGCCACCCCCAGGTAGCGGGTGGCCTCGCTCAACCGAATCTGGGGTTGTTCGCCCAGCAGCAGCAGCAGCTTGAGCGCGTTGTCGACCGACTCGATCGGATACTGCGGCGCAAGCGAATCGGCGGCCGGCGCCTCGGCATCCCGCTCGCGCTTCTTCGGCATGACAGTGAAGGTACTCGCGCCGGTTGCGACTCACAGCAAGCTGAGCACGGCCGCGCCGAGGAGTCCCGCAGCGACCACCATGCCGGTCGCGGTCGCGGTGGCCTTCCACCCGAAGCTGCGGGCGACCATCGCGGCGCCCGGGACGCTCACCGCCGGAAGGGTGATCAGCAGCGCGCCGATCGTCCCCGACGACGCGCCCAGCAGGGCCAGCCCTTGCAGGATCGGGATCTCCCCCGCCGTCGGGATGACCATGAGCGTGCCGGCGATCGCGACGACCACGACGAGCAGCAGGCCCAGCAGCAGCCCACGGTGCGCCGGTTGCCCCAAGGTGAGCAGGTAACCGCGGAACGCCCCGACGAGGAGCACTAAGACGGCGTACTCGGGCAACAAGAACAGCGCCAACCAAAGCAGCGCCCGCACGAACCTGCGCGGCGTGCCCGCGCTCCGGTCGTCGACCGGAGTCGGGATCGCGCCAGGCGCCGTCGGATCCGGGTCGGACGGTCGGGACAGCCATCCCACCGCGGCCCCGACGCCAAGCACCGTCGCGACGCCGACGACCACCCTGGCCAGGGTCCATTGCCAGGGGGCGACGAAGAGCAGGAAGACGAGCACCGCTGGGTTGAGCAACGGGTTCCCCAGCCAGTAGGCGACGGCCGCCGCGGGCGTGACGCCGTTGCGCCGCAGGGTGACGGCGACCGGGGCGGCGCAACACGTGCACATCATCGATGGCATGCCAGCGACCCCGCCGGCCAGCGCGCTGGACAACCGCCCTTGGCGGTTCAACGCGCGCGGCAGCCACGACCGCGGTATCAGCGCCTGCACCGACGCGCTGATCAGCAGCGCGGCCACCAACGCAGGCCAGATCGACGCGACGTACGCGTGGAAGAAGGTCGCCGCCGCGTGCCAGGTCGGGCGATCGCCGGGTTGCACGCCGCCCACAGTGAGAACGCTCGATCCCGACCAGTGGTGGGTGCGATGGGCCATCGCGGCCTTGCCCGCGTAAGGCAGCCACTTCGCCCACAGCAACCCCGCCACAAACAAGGCGAGGGCGACGAAAACACCGATCGCGACGTTCCCCCGCCGGCCCGCGTGAATTGCATTGCCCTCCAAAGGCATCGCCATGCCCACCAACGCTAGTCGACGAACCGCGACCCTCGTCGGCCGCGTGGCGGCCACGCTTACCACACCGGGATCGCGATCGCTATTATTCTCGGCTTCGTGTTCGGGGCTATTCCTTCTGGATATCGCCGTTACGTCGCCATCGGGGACAGTCAGACCGAGGGCTTATGGGACGGCGACGACGTCGTCGGTCTCCTCGGATTCGCCGACCGGCTCGCGGTCATGATCGATTCGCTGTACCCGGGGCTGCACTACGCCAACCTCGCGATCCGCGGCAAACGGGTTGCCGACGTCTTGTCCGAGCAAGTCCCGCAAGCCCTGGCGATGCAGCCCGATCTGATCACCGTGTGCGCGGGGATGAACGACGTCATCCAGCCGGGGCGATCGTTCGGTCCCGCCCTGGCCGAGCTCGAACACGTCTACGCCGCGTTGGCCAGATCCGGCGCGACGGTGGTGACGACGACCTTCCCGAACGTCGCGCAATTCCTCCCGCTCGGTCGGCTGGTGTCCGGGCGCCTCGCCCGCATCAACGCGGCGATCACGGCCGCCGCCGACCGATACGGGTTCCGGCTCGTCGACCTCTACAACGCGCCGTCGATGCGCGAGCTGGACACCTGGGCCATCGACCGGGTGCACGCCTCCACCAAAGGGCACATGTTGTTCGCCGCCGCGGCCGCCGAGGCCCTGAATTTGCCTGGCAGCAATCATGATTGGGCCCATGCGAGCCCCGAAGCGAGGCGTCGGTCTTTGACAGCAGGCACCTATGAGCAGTTGCGCTGGACGCAGGACAGTTTCTTCCCATGGATCTGGCGGCGCCTGCGCGGCCTGTCGTCGGCCGACGGCCGGGAACCCAAACGGCCGCAGTTGGAGAGTCTCGGCGCGCCGAGCCGACCGGCCGACGCGAAGCGGCGGGATCGCGTGCAGCAAAGCCTCCACATCCATGCGTCCAGCATGCCTGACGGTCCGGCGGTACGCGCCCTAAACCCGCCGCTTCGCGTCGGCCGGTCGGCTCGGCGCGCCGAGACTCTCCAACTGCGGCCGTTTGGGTTCCCGGCCGTCC